>CAJWIF010000023.1 GCA_913041135.1 uncultured Flavobacteriales bacterium | reverse complement strand
GGTCTTTCTTCCGGAAAAGTTTCTTCCTGCATTGCCTGATGATGCCTTTTACTTTCATGAAGCCATTGGCTGGACATTGTTCGATGCCTTGACCAAGAAAACAGTCGGTAAAATTGTTCGTGTCCAAGATCACGGAGCGTATCCTATTTTAGAGGTAGATGCTGAAGGATTGGAAGTATTGGTTCCACTACCGGACCACATGCTCATGAAAGTTGATCGTGAGCGCGGGGTGCTCGAAATTGAATTGCCCGAAGGCCTTCTGGATGTGTACCTCAATCCCTCTGAAGAGGATGTTGATGGAAACACGGAGGAAGAAGACCCTGATTCTTTCTCTTACTGAGCAGATTGTTTTTCGGAGGTCCACCCTGCATAAACTCCATGCTCTGCTGTTGACAAATCCAATCAGATGAGCTCGTTGGCTTTCTTTCCAATTCTATGTTTGAAAGGAACCAATTCAATCATCCGCATGACAGTCAATGCTCCAGCTTCACATGTCGAAGTGTCTACCACGACAGTCAAAGCGACCAAAACATTTGTTTTGGACACGAGTGTTTTGCTCTTCGACCACAGCGCGTTGACTCGGTTTGAAGAGAATCGCGTCGCCATACCCATTACCGTATTGGAGGAGCTCGACCAATTTAAAGTTGGAAACGAGACCAAAAATTTTGAAGCCCGCGAATGCATTCGCATCATCGACAGACTGAGCAAGGACCACACCCTCCAAGATTGGATCGCTTTGGACAACGAAGTCGGCGGACAACTGCGAATCATTTTACAGCGTGACTCGGATGAAAGTGTGGCCAATACCGTATTTGGCTCACGCTCCAATGACCATCGCATTCTGGACGCTGCGCTCACATTGCAACGAGAGGATCCCGAGACTACCGTGGTACTGGTATCCAAAGACATCAACCTGCGTCTCAAAGCGAAGGCCTTGGAGTTACCGGCTGAGGATTACAAGACCGGTCAAATTCGGGATATCAAACTGCGTTACACCGGCCGCACTGTCATTGAGGGAGCCGACAGTGATGACATCCGTAAATTGTACATCAACGGGACATCACGAAAGATTACCCTGCTGGATCCTCGACGTGAAAACAACCACTTCTATATTCTACGCAACGGGTCGGCGAGCGCTTTAGGCTACTATAGTGAACTCGCGCGATCGATTCAGCGAATCGACAAGGACTACGCGTATGGCATCAAGCCAAAAAATGCAGAACAAGCCTTCGCGTTGCATGCGATTTTAAACCCCAACATTTCACTGGTGACCATTTGCGGGGTTGCTGGGACCGGCAAGACGTTGCTCGCCTTGGCAGGTGCGCTAGAACAACGCAATAAATTTGACCAGATCATTTTGGCCCGCCCTATTGTCGCTCTTTCCAATCGTGATTTGGGCTTCTTGCCCGGCGATGCCGAAGAGAAGGTCAATCCCTATATGCAACCGTTGTGGGACAACCTCAAGTTCATTCAATCTCAATTTGGAGAAAATGAACGCAAACATCGCATTATTGATGAGCTCAAAGAACAGGACAAGATAACCATTTGCCCCCTTGCCTACATCCGAGGGAGATCGCTCAGCAATGCCATCTTCATCATCGATGAGGCGCAAAATTTAACTCCGCATGAGGTGAAAACAATCATTACTCGGGCTGGTGAGAATTGTAAAATCATTCTCACAGGAGATGTGCGACAGATTGATACGCCTTA
This sequence comes from uncultured Flavobacteriales bacterium, assembly GCA_913041135.1. Lineage (GTDB taxonomy): Bacteria > Bacteroidota > Bacteroidia > Flavobacteriales_D > Sanyastnellaceae > UA16. The sequence goes on along the minus strand of CAJWIF010000023.1, from coordinate 21,388 downwards.
CTTGGATGAGCAGTCCAATGGCTTAAGCTATGTGATTGACCGGTTGCGAGGTAAAGACTTGTATTGTCATGTCACTCTGGAGAAAGGCGAGCGCTCCGAGCTGGCCAACTTGGCAAACCAGCATTTGTAAACGCTTTCTTGCCTTTCTGCGACGTTACCTCCGCAAAATCCGGTGAGTCGACTGATCGCCTTCCTCTCCGTGAAAATGCACCACGTAAACACCGTTAGCTGCAGGCAAATCAAATGACCAGGCCGCTGCACCACGAACAATCGGTCCCGCTAATACCCGCTGCCCTCCTGCATTATATACTTCATAGACCGTCCCATTGAACCCTTGCGGGAATTCAACAAATACCCGGCCGTCGTCTGATGGATTCGGATACACCTTCCAAGAAGACGCCGTCATTGGATCGACCGATGTTGTAACCAAGGATGTGGACATCTCTACCACCAACTCGGGAGCCGCGTAATCCCAATACATGGACTCAAATTCCGCAATGATATCCGTTTCCACTTCAAACATCGGTGCGACCCAACGCGGTGGCATCGCCTGGTACCACAGTCTTGCTGTGACGTTGCAATCTTCGCATCCATTCAGCGCTGGAACATCCAATGCATAATGCACCACATCGGCACCGGTTCCTTCTTCACCGGACTCCGAGCGATTAAAGTCTCCCGAAGCCATATCCCATTCAACATTCGCACCGACGACGAGCGTCGTATCGTATGCGGGATGGTCCGTTCGAAACCCTAGGGGTGGCAAACGGTTGTCCTTTAGCGTAATGGCAGCACGTTCCAACGAGTTGGTCGGCGTTCCGGTTACATCTGCGATTACAAATTCATAGATCTGAACTTGGGACGCGTCCGTAATCACATCATGGTGTGGCTGAAAGCTCTCGATCCCACCGTCATCTGCACCAACGATGTTCATGCCATCTTCAGCCAATTGGCCGGATTGCCAAAGGATACCTCCCTGCCCATCTGTTACCTCCAACTCCAGCCAAACCCGTCGTGCCGGATATCCCGAAGGGAATTTATGTCCCGCTTTGTTTTCCAGCCTCACAAAGATGTTAGCCTCACCTGATGCCGGATCCAACTGTGCCTGGTCAAAGGTCATTTCGACACTTTGTTGTTGTAGCATCTCCAGCGTACGATTTAACGTCGAATCAAACTGCGCCTCTGACGCTGTGAGACCCAGCTCATCAATGTGATCACGCATCAAACGCAACATCGAAGTATTCGCACCAACGAGGTAATGCAAACCAAAAGGACTCCGTGGCTCCAGAAAAGCATAACCACTTGAAATGATGACCGGATCATCAATCTGCGGCATGTGACACCCTTGACACTCTTGTTGCAAATCATTCGACTCACCGTCAACGAAATCTGGCTCATAAATGCTATTGAGCCATTCATGGTAGGTGGCTTGCTCTATGTAATCCTGACCGGTGGCCTCCCCTGTTAAATCAGCCGTCTGTGTAATCAGCGAATGACATCCTGCACACACTTCACTTTCAACACTATGCTGACCATAAAGAGGTTCATAACCGACATAGGTCGTCATCGGCAAACCATAGAGAATAGGTTCAGATTTACTTCCGCCATAGGGACCATACAAGGTGTCTTCAACAAAATTGAGAAGTCCGCTAAATTGATTGCCAATGTTTTCATCCGATTGCTGATGGCAGGCGTTGCACGACACCCCATCGAGCGCCAAACTATCCATTAATAACTCAGCCATAGAGTAGAATTCTTGGCCGTCATGATGCGCTGCAAAATGACCCAACGGCGCGTGACAAGATGTACACTTGTCTTCAAGTTCCAATTGGTGCGAAGGGTTAATTGCCACCTCCTGGCTCACTTTGGCTTGCCAAAAAGGATCTTTCGCAGAGTTGGCCATCAACGTACTGCGCCAATCGTCCGTAACATTGACATTCCAACCATCAGGCATGGGGACTGCGGGGTATGTTTGACCGACAATGCTAGCATAATGATTCGCGTCAGTAGCGTGACACCCTGCACACTTACCGCTGCCTGTAAACAAGCTATTGACCGTGTCAGGAAGACCTCCATAAGCCGAACGAAAGGTCGCAGAATGATAGGGGTTCCCCTCTTCATGCAAACGATCAGGCCTCTGAGCCCCGCTCATAAAGAACATGGCCCCGAAGGCAGCTACCAAAATTGTCCAGACTAACGATTTCATGTTTTCTTGCTGGGCCTAAAATACAGCCCTTCTGCCGAAAAGCGGATACATCGAGTACTTGTGGTAAGATGCAGGGTCTGAATGCCCCATCATTGCCCTTTCTGGGACAACACAAAATCACTGAATCACCAAGTCTTTGATGATTTTACGGCCAATGTGTTCGTTGATGCGCTCCAAAACTTTTGTTTTGTTCATGAGCAGTTCCTCTTTAAGAGGCCCGCTGTTCAACGCTATCCACAATTGACCTCCAGCCTTCAGCCGGATGCTTCGGGTTTGCCGATCGACCATGTTCCCAAAGCATGCTTTCCAAGCCAAAACAACATCCACCTCGTCGAGTTTGCTCTGCATGCGATTGACTCGAATAAACTGTTCAATCGCTGCTTTTAGGGGTTTGGGATCTTGAGAGCTCACGTGTCTAAGTTAGGGGCAGTCGTGGACTCTTGCACAACCGCCTCTCCGTTTTTCACTTCAAACACCCGAACATCAGCTCCCGTAGCGGCAAACAATTCTGGAATGCGACCAAGGTCCGTGTCGGTGATGAAAACTTGACCGAAATCCCCTGCTGTGACATGGGCCATCAAGGCCTGCACGCGTTTCTCATCAATTTTATCAAAAATATCATCGAGCAATAAAATGGGCTGCACTCCAGTAGCCTCTTGAATGTGAGCACGCTGAGCCAGTCTCAGTGCAATCAAAAATGATTTCTGCTGCCCTTGAGAACCAAATCGTTTGAGTGGATGGTCTGCCAATTCAAACCGAACATCGTCCTTGTGGATGCCAACTGTACTGCGGCGCAACCGCCGGTCATCTGACTGCGCATTGACCAAGTGTTGCTTAAAATCAACCTCCTCGTCATCCACGGCTGTGACATAAGACAAGCCCACCCGCTCTGCTCCGCTCGTGATTTCTTGGTGAACCGATTGAAAGACAGGCATGAATTTGGTTAAGAAAACCTCACGACGGCGACGAATGGCAACAGCCAGTGGCACCAACTGAGCATCCCATGGCTCTAACGCGACGGCATCCCATGTGCGGTTTTCAGCAAAATACCGAAGCAACATGTTCCGTTGGTTAAGCGCTTTGTTGTAGTCCATAACCTGCTGCAGGTAAGGTCTATCAAACTGAGAGATCACTGAATCGAGCCATTTTCTTCTAAAATCGCTTCCCTCGTGAACCAACGCTGCATCATCCGGTGCAATCATAACGGCAGGAAACCTTCCAATGTGATCGGCCATCCGTTCGTACGCCTTCTCATTGCGACGAAACACTTTTTTGACCCCTCTTTCCACACCACAACTCACCTCTTCGCGTTGATCATGGCGAAAAAAACTGCCCTTAATCAACATGTGCGTCTCGTCATGCGTGATGTTTTGAGCATCAATAGGATTGAAATAGCTCTTGGTATGACATAGATAATGCACCGCGTCCAAGACGTTGGTTTTCCCACTCCCATTGTCCCCGAGCAAACAATTGACCTGTTTTCCGAACTCCAAGTCAGAGCCTGAATGGTTGCGAAAATGATGCAGATGAAGATCTTGAAGAAGCATGATGCGAATTTCACTATTTTTGCTCGGTCTTTATACAAAGATTTAGAACAAACGATTACAAGCGCCATGGCGAAGAAAAATCAGACCGATGAACCGAATTTGCTGAATGTAGATGAAGTCTACACAAAAACAGAGCAATTCGTTGACAAGAACAGAAGTGCATTGACGTATGGCATAGGTGGATTGGCTGCGTTGATTCTGGGCGTTTTGGCGTACCAAAGCTTCATTGTAACGCCAGCTGAAAAAGGTGCTGAAGAGGCGGCTTGGAAAGCTGAGTCGTATTTCGAAATGGATTCCTTGGACCTTGCCGCAAACGGTGATGGTTATGAAGCCGGATTGGAAGAGATCATGACATCTGAAGAAGGTACCAGTGCAGGTACCCGTGCAGCGTATCGCATGGGCATCTTTCACCGGGATGCAGGCGCTTTTGACGAAGCCATTGCTGCATTTGAGCAAGTGGACTTTTCAGATCAAGTCATTCAGGTTTTGAGTTCAGGCAACATTGGCGATTGCTATGTCGAATTGGGAGATCTCGATGCAGCACTTAATCATTTTGAGAAAGCAGCATCATTGGCTTCTTCTGGCTTAGCTGAGTCGGTATTGACTCCCATGTTTTTATACAAAGCAGCCATAGTACATATCGAACTGGGTGAAAAATCGGATGCTCAAAAGAAGCTTAACCGCATTGTCAAGGATTATCCAAAGAGTCAGCAATTCACCACGGCCAAAGGCTTGGCTAGTACGTTGACAAAAAGCTAATTGATATGGCGACTGCAGGTAAGAACCTGAGCGTATACGACAAGTCTAACTTGCCCAATGGTGCCCACTTCCGAGTGGGCATTGTTGTTTCCAAATGGAATGCAGAGATCACCCATGCATTACGCGAAGGAGCAATGGAGGTCTTGCTTGCTGCTGGAGTGCCTGCAGAAGGCTGTCTCGTTCACGAAGTTCCCGGCGCCTTTGAGTTGCCCTTAGCAACCAAATGGATGCTTGAGAGCTCTCCTTCTGTGGATGCTGTCATTGCCATCGGATCTGTCATCCGAGGTGAAACGGCCCATTTTGATTTCGTCTGTGAGGCTGCATCGAAAGGGGTTTTACGCGCTGGCATGGACAGCGGAAAGCCCGCTATTTTCTGTGTTCTGACAGACGATACCATGGACCAATCGAAGGCGCGTTCTGGAGGTACTTTGGGCAACAAAGGAATTGAAGCGGCCATCGCATGCCTCGACATGTTAACGCTGAAAAATCGTCTGTTTCCCTCGATGCCATGAAGGCCCAAATGTTGGCTTTTTTTGATCGCATGCCCTTGCTATGCATTCTTGCACTGGCTTTGCTTTTGCGACTTTCAGCTGTTTGGAACTCGACCGGTTACTTGATGCATGACGACCATTTCTTGGTCGTGGAGACTGGCGCTTCTTGGGCTGTTGGAGAAGACTACAACCAGTGGCTTCCAAAGGCCCAAAGAGCATTGGGCATCGAGAATCCCGTTCCACACCAAGCCAACTTGGCCTACCCAGGCATCGTGTGCGGTGTCTTCACTATTTTTCATGCAATTGGAATAGAAGACCCTGCCTCTCAAATGATTTGGCTCCGTCTGCTTCATGCGCTCTACAGTTTACTCATTGTCTACTTTGGCTACCGCATTGTCCATAGCTTGTCTGACCGCCGCGCTGCGATCTGGAGTGGATTGGCCCTAGCCTCTCTCGCTCTACTTCCCAATCTAAGTGTGCGCCAATTGGTTGAAGTCATTTGCATCCCTCCTCTCATGTGGTCGACATGGATCATTGTACGGACGGACATTGATCGCAGAACAGCCGCAACGTGGTTGGGAGCAGGTGTTGGCCTGGGATTGGCCACTGCCTTGCGCTATCAGTGTGGCATTTTCGGTTTAGGCATGGCCGCCGCAATCCTTTGGGAATCTCCATCGGATAAACGTTTGCGGGCTTTGCTACCCATTGGTTTGCTCGGCGTATCCTCCCTGTTCATCTTTTCAATTGGACAAGCCCAAGATCTCTTCATATGGGAACGTCCCTTCGCTCAATTGCAGGCTTACTTTGGCTACAATACGACCCACTCTAGTGAATACCCGCAAGGGACGTGGCATCAATACATCTGGACGCTTCTCGGACTGCTCATCCCGCCCTTTTCATTGGCATGGGTGTTTGGATATTTCCGCGTTACAAAGCGCCATGCCATGCTGGTGTTGCCCGCCTTGGCTTTCTTCATTTTTCACAGTTTTTTCCCGAACAAACAAGAACGATTTATTCTGCCTGCTGTTCCTTTTGTCATCATGGCAGGAACCATAGGGTGGCTTGCATTTCGTGATGGATCCCGTTTTTGGAAGCGAAATCGCGTCTTGGAAAAGCGGATTCTGATTGGCAGCCTGTTGTTCAATGGGCTTATAGCGATCGGATTCACGTTCGTAGAAGGCAAAAAAGCCCGTGTAGAAGCCATGTTGACGCTATACGAACAGCAAGACCTTGAGAATTTCTTAGCCGTACACGTGGACAGCCACGCCATGCCTCCACAGTTTTACACTGGATCTTGGGAACGTTACTGGACGAGCGATGAGCAAACAGACATCGCTAACCACCGCCAGGTGATGTGCCGTTCAACAACGCGAGTCTTCCCCAATTACATCGTGTTCTTTGGGGATGTCCATCTGGGCGAAGCCGTCGAGCACTATCAAGACGTCTATCCTTCCATGCGGTACCTCAAACACGCGGCTCCAGGAAAATGGGACCGGCTATTGGCTTGGCTCAATCCTGTCAATTCAGTTGAACGGGTTTTGATATACGAAATCGACTCTGCTTCCGAATGCGGTGAAATGTAGACGCTACATGAACATCGCATGTGATTGCTCGCGGTCCCTCCTCACGTTGTAATTTCGCAGCATGTTTGGAACACCCTCCGCCTTCTTAAAGATGCAAGCATTTGGCTTTGCCGCTGCTTTCCTTTTGGTTTCATTGACAACCTGGTCACAGTATCCAGGTTACCAACAGGCTGCTGATTACACCATGACCATTGTGATGGACACAACGCTTCACCAGTACCGTGGTGAAATGGAGGTGACCCTCAAAAACAACAGTCCAGACGCACTTGATCGTGCGTTCTTCCATTTGTTTTTCAACGCTTTTCAACCCGGAAGCATGATGGACATCCGTTCTCAGAGTATTGTTGATCCGGACTCAAGGGTTGGCAATCGGATTGGTGAACTTTCAAAAGAAGAATGGGGCTGGATTCAAGTTGAGAACCTTACAGTCAATGGGAAATCCGTTCAATTCAATCACGACGGAACACTGCTGGACGTTGCGCTCAATGAGCCTATTCGATCAGGCAAGAAGGCCACGTTTACAATGGAATGGAACGCACAAGTTCCCCGTCAAATTCGACGAAGCGGCTGGATGAACAAAGAGGGCATCGAATACTCCATGACCCAATGGTACCCCAAGTTGTGCGAATACGATCATGATGGATGGCACACAGAACCATACATCGGACGGGAGTTTCATGGCATCTGGAGCGATTACGATGTCACAATTGATCTTCCTGCAGGCTATATCGTTGGAGGAACAGGTGTACTCAAAGGCTCTGAATCCGAAGCGATCAGTACGGGGAATTGGCATTTCACAGCTGAGAATGTGATTGATTTTGCATGGGCTGCAGATCCCGATTACATCCACACATCCGAGCAACTCGACGACGTTACCCTCCACTTTTACCACCAAGAGAATCCGGCTTTTGATGCCGCATGGGAAAAGCTTCCTGCATATGCTGCAAAGGCAATGGCCTTTTTAAACGAGCTCGTAGGCCCTTACCCATACCCACAGTACACTGTGATTCAAGGTGGTGATGGAGGCATGGAGTATCCCATGGCTACCCTCGTGACCGGGCAGCGAAGTGAACGCAGCTTGATTGGTGTCACCGTGCACGAAATGGCTCACTCGTGGTTTCAGGCCGTTCTTGCCAACAATGAAAGCTTGTATGAATTCATGGACGAAGGCATGACAAGCTATGTCACCTCCCTTTGCATGAGTCATCTCTTCGCGGAGGCAATGACCGGCAACAGCCCGCACCGATCCTCTTATAGCAGCTACATCAATCAAGCGCTCAGCGGAAAAGAAGAAGCGCTCATCACCCATGCTGACCACTACCAAACCAACCGCGCATACGGAGTTGCAGCATACTCTAAAGGCGAAGTATTGCTTGCGCAATTGTCAGCTGTAATGGGCGATTCGGCTCGAGATCAGGGCTTGAAAAACTATTTTACAGAGTGGGCATTCAAGCATCCAGGGCCGCATGATTTTAAACGAGTCATGGAAAAAGCAAGCGGCTTGGATTTGGATTGGTACTTCCAGTACTTCATGCATTCAACCCACCAAATTGACGCCTCCATAGACGCCGTTGCTGTTGGCAATGACACGCTTTCCATCACCATGGGCCGACCGGGAGCGATGCCGATGCCCGTGGATCTCTTGGTGACGTTTGGTGACGGCTCCACTCAGGCATTTCACATTCCATTGGTCATGATGCGGGGAAATCGCCCCCTCGAATCAAACGAGGTTTTGTTAGATGATTGGGCCTGGACGCATCCAACTTACAGCTTCGAATGGCCGGTAACCCAAGCGATTGAAAGCATTGAAATAGATCCGCTTAGAAAAACAGCAGATGTCAATCGGAAGAACAATTCCGTGCGCTTTAACGCCCAAAAAACACAACAGTTTTTACGCCATTGACCCATGTTTGAACACCTTATATTTCGCAGCGAAAAGCGTTGGATGCCCTTTCTATTGATCTTCTTAGCCTTGGGTGTATTGTTCGTTTTCAGTCCAATGCAATGGAGCACAAGTGATGGAATACCCATCACGCTTCAATCCCTCTTAGTGGTTCTTGTCCCTATCCTTCTCGGGTGGAAACTGGGCGTTGTTGCCGTCATCATTTATTTGATTGCCGGAGGAATGGGCTTGCCAGTCTTTGCTTACGGCACCTCTGGATGGGAACGATTTACAGGCTCCACCGGTGGTTTTTTGATGGCCTTTCCACTCGCCGCCATTTTGGTTGGATGGGCAGCCGAACGCATTCAGAAACAGCGTGCTTTCATGGGAACCTTGGCCATATTAGCGGGGCAGTTATTGATCTTGGCTCTGGGCTTACTTTGGCAGAGAAGCATTGTTCCGATTGCCGAACCTGTTTGGGAAACACTCGAACGCCTCGGCCCTGGATTGCTGATGAAAACCGCCTTTGGCGGACTCGCCGTGGTAACGATTAGCCGGATCATTCAACGAAACATCAAAGAAACACCCCCCTCAGAACCATGAAATCACCCCTTCTTTATTGCATTGGAATCTTTGGAATTGCCGGATTCTTCTTTGCTGCAACCGGATGCCAAGAGCAATCGACTACATCTCACCGGAATCAAGCCATTTTGGACATGAAAAGAGCCACAGACCATCACAGTTATAGCAAACCTGAAGAAGCGGTTGTTACGCACTTGGATTGGGATGCCGCTGTGGATTTCAACACCAGGGTTATCTCAGCAACCGCTACCTATGCCATCCAAACAAGTGAAAGTGCGCAACGCATCTTGTTCGATGCTGTAGACCTCAGCATCCTCGAAGTAACTGTCGACGGGAGTGCCGTTGAATGGGAATTGGGACCTTCACAAGACTTTATTGGTCAACCCCTCAGCATTCCCGTTTCAGCATCGAGCCAAACAGTCAGCATTCGCTATCAAAGTGCGCCCGATGCTGGTGCATTGCTTTGGGTTGAAGGCGAACAGCCTTTCTTATTCACTCAAAGTCAGGCCATCTTGGCGAGAACGTGGATTCCATGTCAAGATTCACCGGGCATCCGATTTACCTACAATGCTCATGTGCAAGTCCCCATTGGTACGATGGCCATGATGAGCGCCACAAATCCAACGGAACAAAGTGCAGATGGTCACTATGACTTCCAAATGGTACAGCCCATCCCATCGTATCTCTTGGCGCTGGCCGTTGGAAACGTCGAGTTCCGATCTGTTGGACCGCACACCGGGGTGTATGCTGTCCCTGAGTTGATCGATGCGGCAGCGTATGAGTTCGCAGAAATGGAACAGCTTTTGGTAGCTGCAGAAAACCTCTATGGTCCGTACGCATGGGAACGGTATGACTTGCTCGTGCTACCTCCTGCATTCCCATTCGGAGGTATGGAAAATCCGCGACTGACGTTTGCTACACCAACCATCATCGCAGGAGACCGGAGTCTGGTAGCCTTGGTTGCCCATGAGTTGGCTCATAGCTGGAGCGGAAACTTGGTTACGAATTCAACTTGGGATGATTTTTGGCTCAACGAAGGATTTACAGTTTACTTCGAGCAACGCATTATGGAATCGGTTTATGGAGCCGAAATTTCAGAGATGCTAGCGACGCTGAGTTACCAGGGCCTCGTGGACGAAGTGGATGAAATCATGGACACCAATCCTGATGACACACACTTGAAGTTGCATTTGCAAAATCGCAACCCAGATGAAGGCATGACAGCCATTGCATATGACAAAGGATATTTCTTCCTTCGTTTATTGGAAAAAACAGTCGGCCGAGAAGCCTTTGATGCGTTTTTGAAGAATTACTTCGAAAGCAATGCATTCACCGTCATGGACACGGAGCGTTTCATTGACTACTTGAAAACGAATCTACTGAACACAACTGAACTTCTGGCTGCAGTTGATTTGGAAGCGTGGATCTATGGCGCTGGCTTACCGGAAAACTGTCCGAAAGTCCGCTCTGAGCGAATCGAACAGGTAGATGCTACGCTCATCGCGTGGACCAACGGCGAATTGTCTACTGCTGATTTGCCTTGGAATGATTGGGTCTATCAAGAACGCTACCGCTTTCTTTCCAATTTGGATGATGCCATCTCATCGGATCGCCTCGCTGACTTAGATGCCGTTTACGGCATGACGCAAACCGGCAACAACGAAATCCTGTTCGCTTGGCTTGAACAAGCGTTAAGAAGCCAATACACCCCTGCATATGAGCGCTTGGAGTCTTTCTTAGTTCAGATAGGCCGGCGCAAGTTTCTAACGCCTCTTTACCGCGCTATGCTCGAAACCGATCAAGGCGATTTAGCCCTTTCCATCTACACCAAAGCGCGACCAAATTATCACAGTGTCGCTACGGGGACAATGGATGAGTTGCTCGGAGTGGAATGAGACGATCGTGACACCTTGAAACACAAAAAAGCCCTGGCGTCTGCCAGGGCTTTTTTTATCGCTAAAAGGCTGCAGATTAGGCAGACTATCAGGCATTCACTATCGAGTCACCATGACCGAACCGGTCACTTCTTGACGGTCAGCCGTTGAGCTTGTAGCGTATACCACGACCCGGTAGTAATAAATACCATCAGGAGCGTAATGCTCAGATCCTGGACCTGCTGGACCATACCACGGTTCTTGGAGATCGAAGGTTTCAAAGACCTTATTTCCCCAACGATTGAAAATCTGCATGGTAAATCGATCGGGATCAATATCCGTTCCTTGCACAAAGAATGCATCATTGATGCCATCGTTGTTCGGAGTGAAAGATGTTGGGATATACAGCGCGAACAAGTCCTGAATTTCAATAACACGCGTGATTTGACTCGTGCATCCATTCTCATCAGTCACCACCAATGTCACAGGATAATCTCCACCAACGTCGATTGGGAAGACAAACTCCGGGTCTGATAGCATCGAACCCCCTAGGTTCTGAATACTATCAAAGAGCCAATACCAATCAACAACATTGTTGCTATTCACGGACTCAAATTCAATGCGCGTATCCGGAACACGTGTCGGCTGCGGTGTTGCCGTAAACCCAACGGAAGGTCGCGGGTAGACTTGCAAATAGCCCGGCTGGAAATTGGTGTATTCACAACCAATAAGAGAGGTGATGTTGTAAGTGACATCATATCCGCCCGGACTTGGATACACATGTACGGGACTTGTTTCAGCACTCAATTCGCCGTCTCCGAAGAACCATTCGTGTTGTGAGATCAACGCGCCATCCACCAAACTCTCAAATTGGAAAATCCCAGGAATACATGCTCGTGTCGTGTCTGAAGTAAAGTCCGCAGGAATCGGTGTTTCAATCACCACTTCGATGCATTCTGTTATAGACGGTGTTTCGCAATTATCGGAAAGTGTGAGGCAGTAGCTACCCGTTGACGCGGGGTAATCAACAATTTCAAAATCATTGCTTCCTACCGCTACATTTTGCCAGGTCCAATTGAACCCATACCCCGCACCACTGCCCCCTTCGAAGACTGCTGCTTCAACTTCTGCAAAGGCTCCTCCACAAATAAGAGCTGGAGCATCAAGTTGAACCGAAAGGGAATCATATACCTGAACGGTAACTGTTTGCGGCACGGATGTACAGCCATTAAGGGCTGTAGCAAACATCTCGTAATCCGTATCAACAATCGGTGAAACAAGTTGATTGTAACCGGTTCCCAAACCATTGTCCCAAGAGTATACCCATGTCTCACCGGGGTCCATATCACTGGACACTTCTAAATTGACTGAACCATTGATGCAAATGATGGGATTCACCGTTACATCAAAATCCATTGGAACCGGAGCACTCAATATCATTTCTACAGCATAGAGGCACCCACCTGAATCGCTCAATTCCAAATCATACGTGCCTTCATCCAGGTCGTTGAACACATCGAGCCCACCGTTGGAAGTAATCGTCTCAACCAATGCCCCATTTTCAGAGAGCACCAACGTCCAAGGACCATCCGATGGCGGCTCTGAAATGGTCACTGAAACAGATCCGTCCGTCACAACACACGTTGGATTCGAAGATGCGACCTCGTAATCAAAACCAGGCAAAACGCTCACCACATCCTCGGTGCCACAATTGGGCATTCCAATCGGTTCTACCAACAGCGTGTACTCTATAGGGACTCCATCAAAATTCAAGACCGTTGGAGTCGCACTTGTTGGATCATCCAAATAGGTTGGGGGATCCCAACTCCAGAGGTATCCACATTCTACCTGACCACCGCAAGATGCACACCATACAGATTCAACCATCCCTCCTGAAGCACATGAATTACCTCCATCAGAAACATACACCACCGTCAAGCAGCCGTCCGCATTCGTCGCCGTGAACGTCAAATCAGATAAGTCACCCCCTATCGTTGCAATGAGAGGAGCGGCATCTGAATCTCCATCATAAATATTGACAGCGTCCCAAAAATCCTCAACCATTCCAGAACTAAAATCCACTGTCATCATCGTTCCATCACCGGGGGTGTCAGGGCAATAGGTAAAGACATCGTACGCATTGTTACCGTAGCAATAATTCACGGTGCCTTCATCGCTTGAGCAAGGAGAATCCTCTCCTCCAACGAATGCTCCCTCAAGCTGCACTGGGTCTTGGCAGAAAATCAAGTCTGCACCCGCTGTGACTGAGTTTTCCAATCCCGGGACAACCTCGACATTCACAATCGTATCCCACGTACAACTGAAATTATTGGTTACCGTGTATGTAAACGGATAGGAACCCGGAGTGTCAAACATCAAGTCAACATAATCTGCGACACCATCGATGGCATCTACTCCGTAGTCAGCCGTAGAAACTTGCCAATAACTCGAGTCCATACCCGCACCAATTGTTGGGGTAAATGTGGTTACCCCTGGTACAATTGCCGGGTTGAAATCAATACCCCACTCAAACAAGAATCCATTATCAGCAGCCCATTGATCCAATATATTGAATTCCCAAATACCATTCAACGGACACCCTACGAGATCGCAGATATCACCACATGTACCATACAATCCAGCTGGCACAGCGTTGAAACCATCTAAATTCGGGTTGTCCGGATCATCTAAAACAAATTCACCTTCCGTGCTCCATGTGTACTCATATCCAACTCCTGGCGTAGGCGTACCTCCACCGTCTCCAAATACGGGCTCTCCTAAATCATTCCCTCCCAAGTCAGGATTGTTGCACCCAGAAGGGTCTACCCCTCCTGAAGCACCGTTGTCCATGATAAGCACTTCTGTACCATCTGGACAGGTAATCCACATCGTCAAGTCTCCAATGAACGAATGTTCAATGATTGCCGAAAACGACATCAGGTCATCGCAGTCTTCAAGCACCTGGTCCGGATCAAAAAAGTCAATAAACAATTCTGAAGTAAAGGGGATTCCTGTCGCGTCAGGCAACGGTTCTGATTCTGACACAGCCAATGGAGGCAACGCAGTCCAAGTAATGCTTTGCACTGGGTTTCCATCCAAATAACCGGGAGACCCGGTACATAGTGGCGATGAAAAAGTGGCATTGAAAATCGGAATGGTTGAAACCAGAACCTGATACGGTTCCAAATTGACACTGTTGCACTGGTTCTCATCCTCAACGACCAGAGTAACCAAATATTCTCCCGGATCTTCATAGTTGTGGGTCGCTAGTGGACTTGAGGTCGTCTCCACGTTTCCATCGCCCCAATTCCAAATCCAGTCTGCCAAAGGCACTCCATCCGCGGAAGAAGCACTTCCATCAAATGAAACATCCTGAAGCGGACAAACACCTACACTTGGGTTAATGTCATCAAATGGTTCAGGGTCCACCATCTCAAAAGCAGAAGCAGGATACGTACACGGCGTTACGCACGAAATGTCTGCTGCCCATCCAATGTCCCCACCAGAAGCACCGTTGTTGCTAACAAATTGGAACGTCAAACAACCTGTTGGGTTATTGATCGACGCTGTGATTGTCATGTCCTCAAACAAGTTTCCAGAACCCGCACCGACCATCGGAGCACCCGTAGTTTCCCCGTCAAAAACATACAATACATCATTGTTGTTGGGGTTGGCATTCGTCTGAACATCAAAACCTAAAAAGGTCACTGAAACCGCTGTTCCCGGTACATCTGGACATAGGGTAAGGATGTAATCATTGTCGGTATACGGACCTCCATCACCATCAGCTCCAACCTGATCATCATAAAAAATATCTCCACAGGTCGTCACTGTACCTCCATCAGAAATCATGACTTGAGCTTGTCCTGCCTGGACCGCCATCAATAACACAAACCCAAATATTAATGACTTCAATCGCAATTGAAATAGCGCCTTCGAAAACAACAACTCGAATGTATTCATGAGGTAATTTTAATGTTCAAGCATACCAAAAGTATAACCCAAACTCCCACATATTGGTTGCACAACTTGCAGTCTATTAACCAAGAGTTCCGCATAAAGCAACACTGACCAGATTTAAAGGGGCAATTCAACCATCAATCCGAACAACATCGGAGTACATGCGCTTAGAACCGTTGCGGTTCGTCTGCTCTAGATTCCAAAAATAGCGTGCTCCTAAGCGAGCCTTTCCGCCTCCAATTAATTCACCTTTCCAAGGCTTATCAAACGCATTCGTTTCGAAAACCAATTCGCCGGCACTATTGAATACTGTGAACAGCCAAGGAGCAAAAACATCATTTGCAGCTTCAGGTAAAAATGTATCATACCTCCCATCTCCATTTGGAGAAAAAATCGACGGAGCTCCTGCATCATGGCGGTCACCAATTTCAATACTCCCCATGGCGACATCTTGGCATCCGTAGGCATTGCTTACGACTAAATTGACTGGATATGCTCCCGGTTCAAGGATGGTGATGCGTGAGCCGTTCAACCCCTGATCTGTCATCACCCAAGTCGAACTACTGGCTCTTTCAGTGGCATCTACCAACTGAACTTCCACCCCATTGCCCTTGTTGAAACCAAATTCCCAATCCATCGAAGCCTCCGGTTTCGGACGCACTACAATCATGTCTTCAATCGATTTAGTTCGAATAAAACCATTGTCATGCGATCGCACAGAGACCGTAATATCATACGAACCAGGACGGTCAAAAACATGAGAGGGAGTTCGTTCTTGCGAGAACGCACCGTCACCAAAATTCCAAAGAATAGATCCGCTATCCATAAATTCTTCCAATGCAAAATCCACTTCAGTCCCTTCGCAGGCTTCCTTTACAGAACTCACGAGTGTCACTGAATTTACTTCTTCATTCAGTTCCTCGACGACCAAAGTCGTTATAGGTGAAGCACCAGTGGGTTCAATGACATTCAAATCTTCTTCTACCACGAGATGAACTCGAGTTACTTCAACCACATCTTCCGTGGCGTCCAACTCAACAACAGACATCTTCACAGAATTAGAAGTTCGCGCCGAAATATCTGGAAAGATCAAACGTGCATGGCTTCCTGACACAGGAGCTTCAGGGTCCATCTTCATGCCTGACTCCCAACCAAAATCACTGTCAAATCCCGTAATGTGTTCCGTCGGCAATTCGTCGTCTTCAACCTCATTGATCACCACGGTTGTAACCTGCCCTCCCGTATCCACGGTGGATTCCGAAATGAGCGGATAGGCCATCCACAAAGTCAAACCTGCGGCAACAGCGGTTGCGCCGATTGCGAATCGTTCAGCAGAGCGAACGCGTTTGACCATGTCCACATCTTGAACGGTGCCTTGAGCATCTAACTGTTGTTCAAGGTCACTCCATTGACCTTGAACCTCAGGTTCAAAGCCATCAAAGGCCTCAGTCATTCTATCTTCAATTCTACTCTTTATCATGCGTCATTCTATCCATTAGAAACTCGACTCTTCATTAAGATACTCCGCATATTTCTACGCGCTTTTGCCAAATTTGACTTCGAGCTACCTACAGAAATCTCCAGTTGACTGGCAATTTCTTGGTGGCCCATATTTTCAAAAACAGCCATATTAAATACGGTTCGGTACACTGGAGACAAGTGTTCCATTGCCTCCAAAACATCATGCACCGTAAAGTCCAACTCCGTATCATCTTTTTCAATAACTACTTCATTGGCCAATAAATCCATCGCGTTTTCATCTGCCAGAATCCATCCGGAAGCTTTATTTCGACGGATCGCATCAATGGCTGTATTCACCATAATGCGCCGCATCCAACCTTCAAAAGAACCTTTCGAAGTGTACCCTTCAATGTTGTTAAACACCTTGAGATACCCCTCTTGCACAATGTCCTGAGCAGCATCTTCGTCCGATGCGTAACGGAGACATATCCCGAACATCAACCGGTAGTACCGGTCAAACAACCATTTTTGGGAAGAGCGATTTTGCCGCTTGCATCCTTCAATGTGATTTCGGAGTTCTGTCTCAGACATGGCTTTCGCCGTAGTTATAACGTGAAGCACAAACGAGGGTTGCCTGTGCGTCGTCAATTTATAACCAAACCATTGAATTGCAAATATTCAATCTACGCCCTTTATCGAGTGGATGATTTTGATTGCTGTTTGCAATTGCACGCGAACTAACTTTGTTCCATGCGAGTAGTGGTCGGACTATCTGGAGGTGTTGATTCTAGCGTGGCAGCCTACTTGTTGCAAAAGCAAGGACATGAGGTCATTGGACTTTTCATGCGCAATTGGCACGATGAATCGGTGATCATAGACAACGCATGCCCTTGGATCGATGATGCCAATGATGCGGTCCTAGTAGCCGAGCACCTGGGGATCCCCTTTCAAGTGCTCGATCTCAGCGACGCGTATCGCGAGCGCATTGTCAATTACATGTTTGATGAATACGCAGCAGGGCGGACTCCAAATCCAGACATCTTATGCAACCGCGAAATTAAATTTGATTTGTTCCTCGATGCAGCCAAAAGTATCGGCGCAGAGGCTGTGGCTACCGGACATTATTGCCAAAAGGACACGGTCAATACTCCGAAAGGCGAAACCCATCGATTGATTGCGGGCGCAGACCCGAACAAGGACCAGAGCTATTTTTTGTGCCAATTGAATCAAGACCAACTTGAGCAAGCCTTGTTTCCAATTGGTCACATGCTCAAGCCCGATGTTCGGGCACTCGCTGAAGAAATCGGATTGCCAACCGCGCAGAAAAAGGACAGTCAGGGCCTTTGTTTCATTGGAAAGGTCCGCCTTCCTGAGTTTTTACAGCAGCAACTAGAGGTCAAGCCTGGCGATATCATTGAAATCGAGGAGAGCCACCCCATGTTTGCTGAGCGGCAAGTGCTAAGCGCTGATTCCCCAAAAATGGATGCGCACGCGTATGCGTTCAGTCCCGATCAAGGCCAAGTGGTCGGACGGCACCAAGGTGCTCACTTCTTTACCATTGGTCAGCGAAAAGGGCTTCAAGTCGGCGGCAAAGCAGACCCTTTATTTGTACTTGCTAAGGACGTTGTCACCAACCATTTGTACGTCGGCCAAAGCGCCGAGCACCCTGGTCTGAAACGCAAGGCCCTCTTCATGCAGGAAGACGAGGTGCATTGGATACGGGAAGATCTCGCTATGGAAGTCGACAGTCGACAGTCCAACTGGTCTTTCCGATTTCGGTACCGACAACCCTTGCAGAAAGGATCCATCACACGTTCTGTCGATGGTTACTACATTGAATTTGACCTCCCACAGGCCGGTATAGCTGCAGGACAATTTGCGGCATGGTACGATGGCGAAGAATGCATCGGTTCTGGAGTGATTTCCGACTAACGGTTTGACTCATTATGAGGATCAATCGATTCGGGTAATTTCACGTTTAACATCTTGTATTGCAACCTTTTCATAACTTCGAAGTTCTCCAATAGAACACCATCGAACATGCGCAACCTATTTTTTCTTCTCGCTGTCATTCTATGGCAAATCCCTGCAATGGGACAAGACGATTGTCTCTTCTCCGCAGACTTACAACTTACCACCGCCAATTGGGGCGCAGAGATCTCTTGGGATGTCGCGGACTTTGACGGAAACGTCATCATCGAAGGAAGTGACTATGAGAATGAGGAGACTTATCTAGCGAGCGTTTGTTTGGATTCGACATGTTACGTTTTGAACATGTATGACTCCTTTGGGGACGGATGGAATGGAGCATCACTCAGTTTCAATTTGCCCGAACTTGGATTGATGATTGGCGAATTCACGCTAGAATCAGGAAATGCAAGCAGCGTGATCTTGCCTTGGTGGAATGACTGTGGAGAGCCGGTTGACGAGTCCATCGCAGGCTGCACGGATTCCTTGGCTAGCAACTACAATGCTTCAGCAACAGAAGACGATGGCAGCTGCACATACGCTTGTGAGGACTCGCTAGCCGCGGGACTGCTTTACCTCTGCACTTTTAGCGAGGGTCAGAATGTGGCCTTGACCATTGCGAATGCGGACGGAACGATCCTGTACGAAGGAAGCGACTTCAATAATTTCGCCATCGTTTACCAGGACGTTTGCCTCGATGAAGGTTGCTATACCGCCACGTTGACCAATGTTGCTGGCGATACCAGTTGGTACGGAGGGTACTTCTACATCAACAGTGGAGGAGCACAAATCGTCTATGCGACTTTGCCTGACAACACGAACGAATGGAGCTTTGATTTCAGTGCGGATGGAAGTTGCGGTGATGTGGTTGGCTGCACCGATGAAGACGCCATAAACTACGATCCACTCGCAACAGTGGATGATGGCAGTTGCTTGGCGCCATGTGTTTGTGACGATGTATACGAACCGGTTTGCGGATACGATTATTACACGGGAGAAATGATCACCTTCAATAACATCTGTGAATTGGACTGCGCTGGGGCCTATTTTTATTGGGACGGTGATTGTTCTGATCAACCGGCATACGGATGCATGGATGAAGATGCTTTGAACTTTGATCCAGATGCCACCATAGACTCGGGATGTTATTACGAACCTGTTTGTGCGAACAGCGAGATTCTAGAATTGATCATCGAACCTGCATACAACGATTCTCTCTTTGGCCAAGGCACGGGTAGCGATCCATACCCGAGCGCATCATTCAGCATCATTCAAGACAACGGCACACCTTGGTATGCAACTGCACAATTTCTAAATGACGAAGACCAGTGGGTCTATCTCGGCTGCATCGAAGACGGTTGTTACAATTTTACCGTTTATAGCAACAACTGGACCGGAGAAGCGGGAAGTATCCTCGCCAATTGGGGTGACAACAGCGAGACTTTCGTGGTCGATTTCAACGAATACACTGCGACGTATGCCCTATCGATCAATACCGAAGGATGCGAAGTGACCATTCCTGGTTGCACCGATCCAGAAGCACAGAATTACAACCCTTCAGCAACTTCTGACAACGGGTCGTGCTACTACCCCTTTGTCTGTGATGACGGTGTCGTAGCCTCTTTGTATATCTGCACATTTAGCAACGGAGCAGATGTCGCATTAACGATTTCCGATGATGCTGGCAACGTCGTTTATGATCAACAGGGATATGGCGATTTCGCCATTGTATACATCGACTTGTGCCTCGATCCTGCTGCGTGCTATACGGCGACAATGAGTAACATTGGCAACAACACAGGTTGGGGCAATGGGTACTTTTACGTGAACAGCTTGGGCATGCAATTGGTCTATGACACCCTCGGGGATGACGCCTCAACAGAGCTCGTTCAATTCTCATTGGATGGCAATTGCGGTGATGTCCTCGGTTGCACCGATGAAAATGCTACGAATTTTGACCCCAATGCCACCGTAGATGACGGCAGTTGTTATGAAGAAGTGGATTGCGAAGGCTTGATCACAGTAACGGTATTGCTCAATGAAGTCATCTGGGTTGATGAGGTCAGTTGGTATTTCATGGATGAAAATGACCAATCATGGCTCCCCGGTTCTGGATTGGATTCCCTCGGAAATTTCGGTTCGACGGGCTGCGTGCCTGCTGGCTGCTATAATCTGGTCCTTACAGATTCGTTTGGAGATGGCTGGAACGGAAATACGCTAACCATCCTTTGGGAGAATAACACGGAGACATTCACCATGGAAACAGGAAATCTCGCAACGTTCTCTATCGGCATTGGAGCTGATTGCAATGACCAGCCAGATCCCATTGCAGGCTGCATGGATTCTGGCGCAATCAACTACAATCCCGCGGCTTCCGAGGATGACGGGTCGTGTCAATTCACTTTTTGTCCAACCAATGAGGTGACGTTTGTTACGGTGACGCCATCAGACGGGCTCAGCATGGGCTGGTACCTCAGCAATTCGGAAGACTCCATACCCGCTGTGGGAGGAAATTATTTCGCTGCCAATTCAAGCCAAACACAGACCACTTGCCTTTCCGATGGTTGCTACGAAGTCACCCTATACTCCAATGATGCAAGCGGCTGGAATGGGGGCTGGCTCGAAGTGTGGATGAATGGGGAATTGATGGAAACGGCCTCGATGGATTCAGGATGGACCTCCAGCATGGTTTTCGGACTTGGAAACGATTGCGAAGAAGAAGGTGGTGACCCCGGAACGGGCGGCTCACCCTTTAGCTTCCCTGACCCCATTAGCTTTGCTCCCTTTCCAAATCCAACCGAAGAAATCGTAAACATCAACGGATCCGGTTTTGACGCTCATTTGCCAATCAGCATTGATTTGTTTGACATCTCGGGAAAGGCCGTTTATAGCCGTACGTTCATTCCTATTGATGACGCCTCTGGATGGGCTTTCAATGTTAGTGGATGGGCAAGCGGTCTCTACCAAATCTTGGGAACGCAAGGCGAGCAGCAAGCAACGGGGAGATTCCTCGTGCACTAACCAAATTACGAAACCTCTTGGTCATTCGGGTCAACTTCCAGGGTTGGTCCTACCTAT
>CAJWIF010000022.1 GCA_913041135.1 uncultured Flavobacteriales bacterium | reverse complement strand
TCAGAAACCATGGACTCTGGAGCCAAAGACCGAGCCGCCAGTCCCCCTGTAAACAAAAGCAAGCCAGTGCCCAAAAGCCGCTCGGGCCATGGGGCATATACAGACCAAAACCGCATCCAACGCAAAGCGGAGAGCACCATTAGGGACAATCCCATGATCATACCAAATTGGCTCGCAGTGTTTAAATTTTCTGCACGAATCACCGCGCCATCGGCCATCAAAATATGTTTCCCGGCGGCCCCTAGTAAAATACTGAACGCCACCCAGAGGGCACCATAGATCACCCAATAGTTTGATTCGTTTTTAGATTTTTTCATGAGCTAATTTATTTGAATCACCCCTGCTTTTCTCTCTGCGTGATTCAAGAATTCAACATCAATGCCCGAACTTTCGCACATGTCACATGTTACTATCTTGGGGAGAAAACATTAAACACTAGATACTCACCATGCGTTTACCCTCCCATTTTCTTCTTTTAGCTCTTGTCTTGTTCACGTCCAATCTGCTGGCACAATTGGACGCTTCTTGGGAACTTTCAAGTGGACCGACTGTCTCTTTGCTGGATGGCTCACCCATGGCTCATCCGTTTACTGGCGGGCTAACGGCACCTCAATGGTCTCCCATTGATTTAGATGGAGATGGAGATGAAGACCTTTTCGCCTTTGATCGGGATGGCAACCGCGTTTTGGCATTTGAACGATTGAATGCTCCCGCTATCGGCTGGGTTGAACGCCCGCAATGGTCCCAAGGATGGCCTGAAATGAGTCACTGGGCCTTGTTACGGGATTTTGATTGTGACGGGCTTCCGGATTTATTTACTGGTTATCAAAACAGCATCCACGTGTGGAAGAATGTTGGCAATACAGCAGAAGGCACTCCGAATTTCGAACCGCATGCCATCCCTTTGATGGCTTCATGGGATTTTGGTTCCGGCGCCCAATCACTGCCCGTTGTATGCTTGACCATTGACAAACCGGCCATTTCAGATGTCGATGCAGATGGTGACCTCGACATCATCACGTTTACCGAAACAAGCACGACGCTCTATCGATTCTCTGGGACGGCCTCTTGCTCGTTGGACATGGTCTGCACCAATCGGTGTTATGGGATGTTGACCGAAGGAGCGGAAGACAATTCACTTTTCATAGGCGACCAACATGATTGCAGTTTCAATGTGTTCGAGCCTCGAGCAGCGGGAAGCAATCGTCCATTGGACGAGGCAGAGAGAGATGGGATGCACGCCGGTGGGGCCATCACGGCATTGCAACTGGATGGAGAGCAATTTCACGATCTGCTCATTTCGGATGTGACCTACCCCACATCCATGGCGGTGCTGCTCGAAGACGCCATTGATGGTCAAGACAGCACGGCATGGATCGACCCTGCTTTCCCAGCACTTTTGCCCCACGCAGGACCACAGGACTCCCTCATCCTCCCTCGATTTCCTGCGGCTTTTCCGATTGACTTCGATCAAGATGGAGATCAGGACCTCGTTTTTTCTCCGAATACGGCTTTAGAAACTGATGACGATGCCTCTGTTCATCTTTGGGAAAACCAAGGGACATCGGAATTACCCGTTTGGGCATTTGTATCCGATCGTTGGATTCAAAGTGACATGTTGGATTTTGGCCGCGGGGCTGCTCCAGTATTGCATGATTTAGACAACGACGGTGACCTGGACTTGGTCATCGCCAACAAGGAACGGTACGAAGGAGTGGGCGACACACCTGCCGCTCTTGCCCTCCTTCGCAATATCGGAACGGCCAGTGCACCGGCATTTGAATTGACGACACTTGATGCTATCAGCTTTCAAAATAATGGCATTGAAAGCGTCCACCCTGCCTTGGGCGATCTCGATGGTGATGGCGATGTTGACTTAATCGTTGGAGACGAATTGGGACGTTTGCACCAATACAACAACACCAGTGGAGCTGGAGAATGGCCCAATTGGGAAATGCAGCTACTTTCAGTTCAAGACAGTGACGGTGATGCGATTGATGTGGGACAATTTGCGACCCCTCAATTGTTGGATCTCGATGGAGACGGAACATTGGACTTGCTCATCGGTGAAAAAAATGGAACCCTCACTTGCTATCAAGGATGCAATGGATCTTGGTGTTTAATTTCTTCAGAAGAATCGGGAACAGATTGGGCTGGAATAACGGTGGAAAACACACTCGGGATTAACGGATATAGCGTGCCCGCCCTGCATGATGGACCGAATGGATGGCAAGTCTTCGTTTCCAATGAAACAGGAAAGGTCCAATACTTCGGAGAGGTGAACCCAAGTGCTCCACATGCTACACTGACGGAGTTGGAAGCAAGCGTTGGAGGAGCACAACCTGGACTTCGTGCTGCAGCGTGTTTTGCGGACGTCGACTCTGATGGGTTTCCTGAAATGCTCATCGGTATCCAAAACGGCGGCATTCGCTGGTATCACGGGACCATCACTTCGATACAGAACGTGAGTCAATCCGTCCAAGCATGGGGGGCATTTCCCAATCCTGTATCAGCCGGCCACGCATTGAATTTGACAGCGCCGGCCGATGCGATACCGCAAAACTACACGGCCCAATGGTGGACACTCGACGGCCGTAGAAGCGGCTCCTCCGTGGCCATTCAAAACGATCAGCATTCGGTAACTGCACCTGCAGAGCCCGGCTGCTACGGACTTGAATTAACCCCATTAAAAAAGGGCTCTCCGCAATTGGAGAACCCTTTCTTTATTCGCTTAATCGTTACGAACCGCTAATCAACCGTTCATTCGATCGAGCACTTCAGCTACGCCGCGCACAGCCTTTTCGCTTTCAACAAGCAGCGCTTTCTCTTCTTCGTTCAATTGGAGTTCGATGATTTCTTCAATTCCATTTTTGCCCAACTTCACCGGAACACCGATGTACAAATCATTGATTCCGTACTCACCGGTAAGCCAAGCGCACACTGGGAAGATGCGTTTTTGATCCCGAACAATGGCTTCTACCATTTGCGCGGCGGCGGCGCCTGGAGCATACCATGCCGATGTGCCCAATAAATTGACAATCTCGCCTCCACCTTTCTTCGCACGGTTCACAATTGCCTCTAACGCATCCGAATCAATCAATTCCGTCACGGGAATGCCACCAACCGTTGTATAACGCGGCAGAGGAACCATGGTATCCCCATGTCCGCCCATCAATACGGCTTGAATGTCCTTTGGAGAGCAGTCCAACGCTTCGGCTAAGAAGGCTCGGTATCGTGCAGTATCCAGAATGCCTGCCATGCCCATCACTTTCTTGGAGTCAATACCAGCTGTTAGATAAGCGCAATAGGTCATCACGTCCAATGGATTGGAAACGACAATGATGATCGCCTCTGGACTGTGCTCTAAAATCTGACTGGTTACGCTCTTTACGATGCCCGCATTGGTCGCAATCAAGTCGTCCCGGCTCATCCCCGGCTTTCTTGGAAGACCACTGGTGATGACCACGACCTCAGAACCTGCTGTTCTCGCGTAATCATTCGTGCACCCCACCGTTCGGGTGTCATACAAGTTAATGGGAGCGGTTTCCCAAATATCCAAGGCTTTGCCTTCTGCAAATCCATCCTTGATGTCCAATAATACGACTTCATTGGCCACTTCACGTGATGCCAAGACATTCGCACAAGTGGCTCCGACATTTCCAGCTCCGACAACAGTAACTTTCATGATCCAATAGGAATTAGGGGTCTAATTGCTGGCAAAACTAAGACAAGAGGTCTCTTGAATCTTGGATTGGGTACAGAAAACTCATGAACTTTCGTTCACTTGTTATCACCTGTTGCCTAGGATAGCTTTGTCGTCTGCCTCTCTTTGCTATTTTCGTACCCATGATTCATCCTTCCTCCCAACCGTCCACCATGCTCAGAGATCCTCTTCTCACGGTCGGCCTTTTCCTCTTCTTCTGCGTTACTTCTTTCGCTCAACCCACCTCTAAATCGGGACCTCAATTGCCAGAAGGTGAAGCCGGAGTTGACTATAACCTCTTGGATTCTGATGGTGAAAAACAAGGGGTTTGGATTCGCGTGTGGCCAAACGGAAGCCTCTATTATTCGGGCTCGTTTCAAGCGGGTGTGCCAGAAGGCGTATTTCTGCACTATTACGAATCGGGTGAAATCATGTCCGAAATCATCAACACGGACAATGGAAATAAATCTCAAGCGAAGCACTTCCGTGAAGATGGATCTCTTCAAGCGGAAGGCATTTACGTAAGGACCAGGAAACTCAACGCCGAATTAGAGCCAATACGCCAAAAGCTCGGTACGTGGAAATTCTATGATAAAACAGGCCAATTGAGACTCTTGGAAAACTATAGCAATGGCAAACTCCATGGAGCTACTCAAACGACAGGAACCAATGGGTCGATCATCGAGTCCGGAAGTTATAGCAACGGTGAACGGGATGGTGTGTGGAAGACCTTCAGCGAAACGGGGTCCCTACTTTCAGAAATCGGATACAGCGAGGGGCTATTTGATGGCTTGTGTCGTGCCAACTACCCGACTGGCATGCCGCGCTCGATCGGCATGTACAAAGGAGGTGTGGAGAACGGGTTTTGGAAAACATTCCTTGAAAATGGCAAAGTAGAAACGACGAGACAATTCGAGGATGGACAGTTGATTCAAGAAATTCCAGAGAACGGTCATGTGCTTCTTCTCTTTCCCGACGAACGCCCCAAAGAAGAGTTTACGGTTGAAGACACCTTGAAGGAAGGTTCTTTTACTGAATGGCATGACAATGGCGAATGGACCATGGTCGAGGAGGTTGATGAATTGAGCGGCGATACGTTTGTTCGTCGCGTCATCAAAGGGCAACAAATTCGAAAAGAAGGCGAATACAAAGACGGCCTGTTAGAAGGTGAGGTGTTTCACTTCGACAAGAATGGCCGCCTCCATAAAACAGAACGATTCGAAGCGGGGGTATTGGTGGACACCGATGAACAATGAGAGTCTTATGTCAGATTGGAGTTCTTGTAATGATGCTCTCAGGACTCAATCAAACGGGTCTCGCGCAATCGGCTCCCGATCGGTATTGGGTACAATTTGAAGGGAAAGTAGCCGAGGACTTGCCTGATGGATACTCCACTTCGTATCTCTTGGATGCTCCTGAAGCATTTCTAAGCGCACGCTCCCTTGCCCGTCGCTCTCAGCAAAGTATCGCCGTTACGGAACGTGACATGCCCATTCCGCCAGATTATGTTGCCGCCATCAATGCGATGTCCGAATTGAAAGTCATCTTGTCAAGCCGCTGGTTCAATGCTGTCACCGTGGCAACGACAGATTCAACTTTCGACCCTTTTTCTCTGACCGATTTGCCCTTCGTTGTAGCCGTCAAATCAGTCATTCAAATTGAATCTGACGCCATTGATCTCGATCCAATCGCGGTTGCGAAACGGAACACACGTGATCACGGCAACACTGCTGCCGCTTATGGAAGCAGCTGGAAGGGGCTGGAGCAGCTGCATGGAGATTGGCTGCATGGCCTCGGTTTTCGAGGTGAGGGCATGTGGATTGGAGTGCTCGATGCCGGATTCGAATATGTGGAGTCCCTTCCCGTCTTTGAAAGAGCGTGGCAAGAAGGACGGATTCTGGAAGGTTTGGATGCGATGAATAGCCAGGGAGGTCTGTTTGCTCACCACCGTCATGGAACATCAGTTCTAGGTACCATGGCTGGCTTTTTGGAAGATTCATTGATTGGTACAGCTCCTGACGCCACATATGTCCTGTATCGCACAGAAGACGCATACAGTGAGTACCTCATCGAAGAAGACTATTGGGTGGCCGCTGCCGAGCATGCTGACAGTGTCGGAGTGGATCTCATCAACACCTCGTTGGGTTATAGCTTGTTTGACGATTCAACCATGAATCATACACCCGACGACCTCAATGGTGTGACAACCCGAATCTCACAAGCCATGACTTGGGCCGCTCAACGTGGAATTTTATGTGTCACGAGCGCTGGGAATAGCGGCAACGCTCCCTGGCACTCCGTTACTGCGCCAGCAGATGCACACGGTATCTTAAGCGTCGGTGCCGTCGATGCAGAAGGGCAGCATGCTCCTTTTAGCGGTTGGGGGCCCGCTTCAGATGGTCGCATTAAACCAGAAGTTATGGCGCTTGGAGTTCAAGCCGCGTATCCAAATGCAGACTCAACCATTCGCCACGGGAATGGCACGAGCTTCTCATCCCCCATTTTATGCGGTGCTGCTGCTTGCTTGTGGCAGGCTTTCCCTGCAAAATCTGCAGCTGAAATTCGAGCCGCCATTATCGCTTCGGCTCATTTGTCGACATCTCCAAATGACAGCATGGGCTATGGCATTCCCAATTTGCAGCGCGCATTTGAGTTTTTGGATGACGATGGAGCCGCGACATGGTTTAAGCCATCACAAAATGACCCATCGATTCTGGTTTTTCCTAACCCCACTACCTCATGGCCTGTACGCTGGCAATACGCGGGTAATCAATCACCCAATGAATGGCGCATCGTATCGACCAATGGGAAATTGATTGCCACCGGGCTCATCGATTCTTGGATCACCCAGGAAGGGGTGCTTCAGGGGTGGGTGCACGGACCTGCTCAACTTGGACCCGGTTCATACCTGCTTGAATGGCTTGAATCAGGCGAACACGTTGGTTCCTCGCCTTGGATTTGGAGCCCTCAATAGCCGTATTTCTCCTTCCACATTGACCGCAATTGAGCCTTTAATTGCTGCTCACGAGCGTTGTCTCCCGGTTGGTAAAAAACACGACCACTCAACGCTTCCGGCATCAATTCTTGCCCGCTAAATCCTCCTTTAGCATCGTGGTCATAAGCGTAGCCCGATCCATACCCCTGATCCTTCATGAGATCTGTGGGAGCATTTCGCAAGGACAGCGGAATGGGTAAATCACCCTCTTGACGTACCGCTTTTGTTGCTTCAGCAATGGCTGCATACGACGCGTTACTCTTTGCGCTGGTCGCCAAGTAAATCGTGCATTGTGATAAAATGATGCGTCCTTCTGGCATGCCGATGCGTTCAACAGCTAGAAATGTATTGGTCGCCATCACCAATGCTGTAGGGTTGGCCATTCCAATGTCTTCAGATGCTGAGATAATCAACCGCCTGGCGATGAACTTCGCATCTTCACCCCCTTCAAGCATCCGAGCCAAGTAGTAGACAGCAGCATTGGGGTCACTGCCTCGTATGCTTTTGATAAACGCAGAGATGATATCGTAATGCGACTCTCCCGTTTTGTCATAAGCCACCGGTTGAGTTTGAATGGAATCCCAGACCATGGCGTCAGTCAATGACAACTTGTCCGCTTGATGTCCTTCAACAACGAGCTCTAAAATATTCAATAATCGGCGGCCATCACCTCCACTAGCTCGCAACAAAGCACTCCATTCTTCAATGACAACTTCGGTCTTCTGAAAGAGCGGATCTTGCTCCATCGCCCTTGCTACCAACGACTTTAATTGATCTTCGCTAAAGGGCTGCAATACATATATTTGGCATCTACTCCTTAAAGCCGGTATCACTTCAAAAGAGGGATTCTCAGTCGTCGCTCCGATCAACGTCACAAGGCCCTGTTCAACGGCACCCAACAAGCTGTCCTGCTGTGATTTTGAAAACCTGTGTATTTCGTCAATGAAAAGAATCGCTCGGCCGGCAAACATTCCTGAACGTTTGACACTTTGAATGACTTCGCGGACTTCTTTCACACCACTGTGTATGGCCGACAACTGATGAAAAGGTCGTTCGGATTGTTCAGCCAATATTCGAGCCAACGTCGTTTTACCCACCCCTGGAGGACCCCACAAAATCATGGAAGGCAGGTTGCCTGCTTCCAAGGCTCGTCTTAAAACGGTATCCTTTCCGACCAAGTGTCCTTGCCCGAGATACGCTTCCAAAGAACGCGGACGCATTCTCTCTGCCAACGGCGATTCATGCATGGTGTTCGGATTGGATTGGAGCAACTGCTTGTGCCGAAGAATCCATATTGTCATGCAAAACCTGTCCCTCTCCCCTGCGGTGCTTCCAGCGTTTGTGCGACCAAAGCCACTGCTCAGGGTTGCTCTTCACATCCTGTTCGAGCAGACGTATGCAGCGCTCCAAAATGGCTCCTTCTGGAAGCGTACGTGGAGCATCCGTGACTACTTCGTATACGGTTCGATACCGTCCTCTGCCCGTTTTCTGAATGTGACCAAAAATGACGGGCAAGTCGTATTGACGCGCCCATTTTTCCAATCCAAAATACCAGGCCGTTTCCTGATGTAGAAACACATTCCACCATGACTTTGCCGGGTCTGCTGGACTCTGGTCAAATCCCATAACGATCGCCTTTGGGCGATTCTTACCCATGTGCGCCTCCATCCAGGCAGCGGAATCAATGGTCCGCACCATTTCCAATCCAAACCGTTCGCGGGATTTGCGCATGGCGACATCCATCTCCAAGTTGGACAACCTCTTGTACACCGCCATAACATCATGGGGAACACTTTGATGCGCCGTCAATGCATAGAGTTCCCAGTTGTTCATGTGCCCTCCTGCAATCAATACACTTCGTCCAGCAGCATGAAAAGGATCGAAGACATCAGCATGGACGTATTCCATTCGACTCATGGCATTGGATTCTGAAACCGTGAAATGTTTGACCGACTCTACGGTAATCGCACCAAAATGTCGGTAATAAAGCCGTTCAATTCTCTGCGTATCCGTAACGGATGCTTCCGGAAAACTGCGGCAAATATTGCCCCGAATCACCGCTTTTCGGTATCCAAAAACACGATGAGCGAGAAACGCTAGCACCTCGCCTAAAGCATGCAGCATGCCATAGGGCAGCCGACTCAATAGCAACAAAAACCGGAGCATCATGATATTTTCATTTGAGAGGAAACAACCAATCCATCGTATGCCAAGAAAACTCCTTTTGGCAGTTCCTTTTGAACCGATTCGTGTTGCCCCAATTGATGGCTAATGTGCGTTAAATACGTTTCTCGGGCCCCCACTTTCTCTGCAATTTCAAGGGCTTCGTCCAAGGTAAAATGGCTCAGGTGTGCTTCCTTCCTTAAAGCATTTAACACCAAGACATCAACGCCTTCTAACCGATCCCATGTTTGCGCTTCCAAGTAGTTGGCATCAGTGATATAGGCGATCCCTCCGAGTCGAAATCCCAAGACAGGCAAGTCACAGTGCTTCACGGGCAAAGGAGTCCACTCATCCTCACCAATTCTAAACGGTTGATCATTGATCTCATGCAATATCACCCGAGGTATGCCGGGATACGTTTTAGCCGCAAAGACATAATGGAATTCTTGTCGTAACGCCTTTTGCACCCGGACGGTCGAATACACCGGCATTTCATGACCGCTTGCAAAATTGAACGCACGAATGTCATCCAATCCCGCGATATGGTCTTTGTGCTCATGTGTTAAGACCAAGCCATCCAAATGATCCACTTTAGCTCGGAGCATTTGTTGTCGGAAATCAGGGCCTGAATCAATGGCCACCGTATGGCTCGGCGTTCGCATCAGGACGGAAGTTCTCAATCGTTGGTCCTTTGGATCCAGACTCGTGCACACAGCACATTTGCAAGTGATTACCGGCACCCCCTGCGAAGTGCCCGTTCCTAAGAATGTCATTTCAACCTGCATGGCACGAAGTTACGCAGTGTTCGCATCGTACATTTGTTGAAATGGGAACTTTCCCTTTTCAAACTTCTTGCTTTGGACTCGAACCGTGTCATCCTTTCCGCAAAACAAAAAGCACTGCGGATCAACTTGAACGAAGACCTCTATGGCACCTTTGCTGAAATCGGCGCAGGACAAGAGGTGGTGCGACATTTCTTTCGTGCAGGAGGTGCTTCAGGCACCATTGCGAAGGCAATCTCTGCTTACGACAAGGATTTTTCCGATGCCATTTACGGCGTTGAAGAACATGGTCGATATGTCTGCGAAAGCCGTGTGAACAAAATGTTAGATCATGAGTACCAACTCATGGAAACGAGATTGCAGAGAAAGGAGCATCCATCCAAACATTTTTTCGCCTTTGCCAATACTGTAGCCACCGTCAACTATCACAAGACGATTCAAGGGCATGGATGGTTTGGACTGAAATTTCAAACGACTCCAGACGAAGAACCGAGCGAGGTAATCATGCACACTCGGCTTCATGAGCCCGACGTCTTGTTGCAACAGCAAACCGTTGGAACATTGGGCGTCAACCTGCTCTATGGCTGCCTTTTCTTTCATAAGAATCCCAAAGAACTGCTCATCTCGTTGTTTGACAACTTGGAACGCGAGCAACTAGAGGTGGACATGGTTCAAATGAATGGCCCCGCTTTCCGTGAGGTAGACAACCGTTTACTTTCGCTACAGCTTGTTAAAAACGGGATGACCGATGCTGTAATATTCTCTCCTGATGGTAAAAACCTTCAGGCATCAGATGTGCTGTATAAGAAAAATGTTCTGGCCATTAGAGGCTCTTTTCGTCCTGTGACAAAAGTGAGTATCGATATGATTGCTCAAGGTCTTAAGGCCTTCAAAAAAGAGTCCAATGTCAAAGAAGAGGACATTCAAGTCTTATTTGAGATAACGCTCAACAACCTGTCTGCTGAGGGGGATATCGACGAACAAGACTTCCTAGATCGCGCTGACATCTTGTGCTCAATTGGTCAGACGGTTCTTATTTCTAACTACCAGAAATACTATAAGCTCGTCGATTTCTTTTCGCGGCACACCAAAAAACGCATGGCCGTCATCATGGGTGCGAGTACCCTGGCTCAAGTCTTTGATGAAAAGTACTACCGTGATTTAAACGGTGGAATCCTTGAAGCCTTCGGCATTCTGTTTAGTAGAGACCTCAAGATCTATTTGTATCCGTGGTACGTTGAGAAAACAAAAGAGCTTTGGACGACAGAATCCACCCCGATCCCTCCACGGATCAAACCGCTATTCAATTATCTCCTTTTCA
This sequence comes from uncultured Flavobacteriales bacterium, assembly GCA_913041135.1. Taxonomy (GTDB): domain Bacteria; phylum Bacteroidota; class Bacteroidia; order Flavobacteriales_D; family Sanyastnellaceae; genus UA16. Next base: position 13,037 of record CAJWIF010000022.1, on the reverse strand, counting down.
ATAAGCGCATCATCGACATCGATTTCAATCAAGAAGTCCTCGGTGTTTTTAGCCGAGACGCACTCAACTTAATCAAATCGGGCAATGAAGGCTGGGAAGCCATGGTGCCGGATTTTGTCGACCGGATTATCAAAGAGAAATGCTTATTTGGGTATTGTGGCATTCCTTACGAAACGCCTTCAGGTCCCCAAGAAGATACCGCTGAAGCTGCGGCAAGAGCTATTTCACAACAGTCCAAGTTGGATTAAGAAAGCGGCTCTTTTTAAAAATTATAGACAAAAAAAAGGCTCACCGGATGGTGAGCCTTTTTTGTACTTAGTCAATTGAATCAAGCCTCCACTTCTGTTTCTACCTCTGTAGTTTCAGGAGCTTCAACAACGTGATTGGGCTTGCGAATGATTGTCTTCTTTGTCGTGAATGCACGCGTTCCAGTACCCGCTGGGATTAAGTGACCTACGATGACATTTTCCTTCAAACCTCGTAAGAAGTCCTGCTTACCGCTTACCGCCGCTTCATTCAATACTTTCGTTGTCTCCTGGAAAGAGGCCGCCGATATAAATGATTTGGTCTGCAATGAAGCACGGGTGATTCCCTGAAGCAATGGACGAGCAGTTGCAGGAATGGCATCACGCCCTTCAGCCAAAGCGAGGTCACGTCTACGAAGTGAACTATTGATGTCACGCAACTGACGCGCAGAGACCATGGAGCCCAGCTTCAAGTCTTCACTCTCTCCTTTATCCGTGATCACAACCATTCCGAAAATACGGTTGTTCTCAACCATGAAGTCATTCTTCTCTGCGAATTGCTTCTCCAAGAAACGAGAGTCTCCTGCATCTTCTACGACCACCTTCTTCATCATTTGACGAACGATGACTTCAAAGTGCTTATCATTGATCTTCACACCCTGCAACCGGTATACGTCCTGAATTTCATTCACTATGTATTCCTGCACAGCTGTTGGACCCATGATATCCAAGATATCAATTGGGGTAATCGCTCCGTCTGATAGCGGCATGCCTGCACGTACGAAGTCATTGTCCTGCACCAAAATGTGCTTCGACAACGGCACCAAGTACTTGTAGACGTCTCCAAGTCGTGATTCAACAATCACCTCACGGTTACCGCGCTTAATCTTTCCGTAAGACACAATTCCATCTACCTGGGATACAACCGCTGGGTTGGATGGGTTTCGTGCTTCAAACAATTCCGTTACACGAGGTAGACCCCCTGTAATGTCACCCGACTTACCGGCTACACGTGGAATCTTCGTTAAGATTTGTCCAATTTTAGCCTCGTCTCCTTCTTTTACAGAAAGGTGAGCACCAACAGGAAGCGAGTAGGTCTTCAAGACATCACCCTTCTTATTGACAACCAAAATTGCAGGGTTCTTCTTCTTGTCCTTCGTCTCTGTAATTACGATTTCGCGGAATCCAGTTTGCTCATCAAGCTCTTCACGATAGGTCATGCCCTCTTCGATCATCTCGAATTGAATCAATCCCTTCTCTTCACTGATGATTACATTGTTGTATTGATCCCAAGAGCAAATCGAATCTCCTTTCTTGATCTTGTCACCTGGGAATTTGTTCAATACCGACCCATAAGGCAGGATGGTTGTACTCAATGCCACACCAGTCGCTTTATCAACCACCTTGAATTCTGATGAACGAGAAACGACAACCCTTTCCTTTTCACCATCCGCGTTGACTCTAGAAACTTCACGTAAATCATCGATTTCAACGACTCCGTCAAACTTCACCGACATCTCATTGTCGTCAGAGATTTTGGATGCCGTACCACCCACGTGGAACGTACGAAGTGTCAACTGTGTTCCTGGCTCACCAATGGATTGTGCTGCAATGACTCCGACCGCTTCACCCACCTGAACGGTGCGTGCTGTAGCCAAATTCTTTCCGTAGCACTTGACACAAACACCGGACATTGCCTCGCATGTCAAAACCGAACGTACTTCGACTTCATCAATGCCCGCTTCTTCAATAGCGTTTGCCATTGGAACCGTAATTTCCGTGCCTGCCTCCAGCATCACCTCACCAGAGGTTGGGTGTACGATGTCATTGACGGTTGTACGTCCTTGAATTCGTTCAGAAATTACTTCTGCGATCTCATCGTTCTTACGCAACGGTGTCGCTAAGACTCCTCGCAACGTCAAACAATCTTCTTCCGTGATAATCACATCCTGCGCTACGTCTACCAGTCGACGAGTCAAATAACCCGCGTCAGCCGTTTTCAAGGCCGTATCAGCCAAACCTTTCCGTGCACCGTGAGTCGATATAAAGTACTCAAGAATCGAAAGTCCTTCTTTAAAGTTGGACAAAATTGGATTCTCAATGATATCCTGACCACCCGTTGCTGAAGATTTTTGTGGCTTGGCCATCAGTCCACGCATACCAGAAAGCTGGCGAATTTGCTCCTTTGATCCACGTGCACCGGAGTGCATCATCATGTAGATGGAGTTAAACCCTTGCTTGTCCGCCTCAATGCGATCCATCAAGATATTGGTCAAACGCGAATTCGTATGTGTCCAGATGTCAATGATTTGGTTATATCGCTCGTTGTTCGTGATGAGACCCATATTATAGTTCTCCATCACCTCCGCGACCTGGGCTTTTGCCCCTTCCACCAATTTCACTTTCTCTTCAGGGATGATAACGTCATTCAAATTGAACGATAGACCACCCTTGAAAGCCATGTAGAAACCAAGATTTTTAATATCATCCAAGAACTGCGCTGTACGCGGCACATTGGTGCTATTTAATACGTGACTAATAATACCACGCAACGATTTCTTCGTCAATAATTCATTGACATAACCCGCTTCTTTTGGAACATGCTCATTGAAAAGAACACGTCCACAAGTTGTATCAATCAGATGTGTTACACCTTCGACGTCAACAAATCGCATCTTAATCTCAGCATGAAGCTCGAGCTTACCTTCCTGGTAAGCAATCCGAACTTCTTCAGGAGAATAACACACCATTCCCTCACCCTTCACAGGATGATCCGGTGTTCCCTTGCGAACCTTAGTGATGTAATACAATCCCAAAACCATGTCTTGAGATGGCACTGCAATCGGAGCTCCATTCGCTGGATTCAAAATATTGTGCGAAGCCAACATCAACAACTGTGCTTCCAAAACAGCTGCACTGCCCAAAGGCAAGTGAACCGCCATTTGGTCACCATCAAAGTCGGCATTGAATGCTGTACAAGCCAAAGGATGCAATTGAATTGCCTTTCCTTCAATGAGTTTCGGCTGAAACGCCTGAATACCCAATCTGTGAAGGGTTGGTGCACGATTCAAAAGTACCGGGTGGCCCTTCATCACGTTTTCCAAAATATCCCATACTACAGGCTCTTTCGCGTCAACAATCTTCTTCGCAGACTTCACTGTTTTGACAATACCACGCTCAATCATCTTGCGGATGATAAATGGCTTGTACAATTCAGCAGCCATGTTCTTTGGCAAGCCGCACTCATGCAACTTCAAGTCAGGTCCAACGACAATGACCGAACGCGCAGAATAATCAACACGCTTTCCCAACAAATTCTGACGGAATCGACCTTGCTTTCCTTTCAAACTATCTGAAAGAGACTTCAGCGGACGGTTGCTCTCCGTTTTAACCGCGCTTGATTTGCGACTATTGTCAAACAGACTGTCAACTGCTTCCTGAAGCATTCGCTTCTCATTTCGCAAGATGACCTCCGGTGCTTTGATCTCTACCAAACGCTTCAAACGGTTGTTCCGAATGATGACACGTCGATACAAATCATTCAAATCAGACGTTGCAAATCGACCACCATCAAGCGGCACCAATGGGCGCAATTCTGGTGGAATAACAGGAACAACCTTGACGATCATCCATTCCGGCTTATTGACAATCCGAGAATTCGCATCGCGCAATGATTCAACAACTTGCAATCGCTTCAGAGCCTCGCTCTTTCGCTGTTGAGAAGTCTCCGTTCCCGCTGCGTGACGCAATGATGCTGCCAATTCATCCAACTCCAAATTAGCAAGCATGTCATGAAGTGCCTCTGCACCCATCTTCGCTACAAATTTGTTAGGATCCTTTTCGTCCAAGTACTGATTCTCCTTTGGAAGTGAATCCAAAATATCCAAGTACTCATCTTCCGTTAAGAAGTCATTGACCGTCAATTCAGCATCCTCGGCTCCTTTGGCAATACCCGGCTGAATGACGACATAACGTTCGTAATAAATAATCTGGTCAAGCTTCTTTGAAGGAAGCCCTAAGAGGTAACCAATTTTATTTGGCAAGCTCTTGAAATACCAGATGTGTGCAACAGGAACGACCAATTGGATGTGTCCCATTCGTTCACGACGAACCTTCTTCTCAGTGACCTCTACGCCACAACGGTCACAAACGATTCCTTTGTATCGGATACGCTTGTACTTACCGCAATGGCACTCAAAGTCTTTCACTGGGCCGAAAATTCTCTCACAGAATAAACCGTCTCTTTCGGGCTTGTAAGTCCGATAATTGATGGTTTCTGGCTTCAATACTTCCCCATGCGACTGCTCTAAAATCATCTCTGGAGAAGCCAGAGAAATTGTGATTTTATTGAAATCGCTAGAAAGCTGTTTAGGTTGTTTTTGCTGAAACATAGAAATGCGGTTCTAAACGATTAATCAATCAAGTGAAATGGTCAAGCCCAATCCACGCAATTCGTGGAGCAAGACATTGAATGACTCAGGGATACCTGGAGTTGGCATGTTGTCCCCTTTAACGATGGCTTCATAAGCGCGAGCTCTTCCAGTGACGTCGTCAGACTTCACAGTCAATATTTCCTGTAATATATTGGCTGCACCGAATGCCTCGAGTGCCCAAACCTCCATCTCACCAAAACGTTGACCACCGAACTGAGCTTTACCACCAAGCGGCTGCTGAGTGATGAGCGAGTAAGGACCGATTGAACGCGCGTGCATTTTATCGTCAACCATGTGGCTCAACTTAATCATATAGATTACGCCGACTGTCGCTGGTTGATCAAATCGCTCACCCGTTCCACCATCATACAAGTACGTTACACCGCATTCCGGCACACCCGCTTCGTTCGTAATGGCAGTAATCTGATCCAATGTAGCACCATCAAAAATTGGTGTTGAATAGGTCCTTCCAAGTTTTTGGCCAGCCCATCCTAACACAGTCTCATAAATCTGCCCCAAGTTCATACGAGACGGTACACCTAGTGGATTCAATACAATGTCCACTGGCGTTCCATCCTCAAGGAACGGCATATCCTCTGCACGAACGATTTTGGCAACAATACCCTTGTTTCCGTGACGTCCCGCCATTTTATCTCCCACCTTCAGCTTGCGCTTCTTCGCAACATAGACTTTTGCCAATTTGACAATACCTGTTGGAAGCTCATCACCAACTGTTACTTGGAATTTTTTGCGTTTGTACGCACCCAAGACATCATTGTACTTCAAATGGTAGTTGTGGATGACTCGACGGACTAACAAATTGTTGTCTTCGTCCCGCACCCAACCATCGCTATTGATGGTTAAATAATCCAAGCTCGTTAAGATCTTCTGAGTGAACTTCACCCCTTTCTTGACTTGCTCTTCTTTGTAGTAGTTGTTGACTCCCTGACACACTTTACCGCCAACTAGCTTCATCAACTTATCCACCAAGACTTTTTTCAAGTCTGCAGCTTCAACGTCGAATTGCTTATCGATCGTTTCCAATACAGCCTTGTCAGCAGCTTTGGATTTACGGTCTTTAATCGCACGGCTAAATAACTTCTTGTCGATGACGATCCCTTGTCCAGAAGGCGGCATTTTCAACGAGGCATCTTTCACATCTCCAGCCTTATCGCCAAAGATTGCGCGAAGCAATTTCTCTTCAGGACTCGGATCTGACTCTCCTTTAGGAGTGATTTTTCCAATGAGGATATCGCCTTCCTTGACATCTGCTCCTACGCGAATCAGACCGTTTTCATCCAAATCACTCGTAGCTTCTTCGCTTACGTTTGGAATATCACTTGTCAATTCTTCAACACCACGCTTCGTATCACGAACTTCCAATACATACTCATCAACATGCAGTGAAGTGAAGACATCTTCACGAACAACGCGCTCATTGATTACAATAGCATCCTCAAAGTTGTAACCTTTCCAAGGCATGAAGGCAACCTTCATATTTTGACCCAGAGCGAGTTCACCGTTATCCGTTGAGTAACCCTCAACCAAAATCTGTCCTGCCTTGACATGTGCACCCCTCTCAACGATGGGCTTCAAGTTCATGCAAGTACCTTGGTTTGTTCGCTTGAACTTAGGTATGTCATAGATCTTCACATCTTCTTCAAATGTGACCAATTGATCCTTTTCGTCCATCGCATATTTGATATGGATGAAATCTGAATCAACAAACTCTACGACACCATCTGCTTCAGCTCGCATTAAGATTCTAGAATCTTCAGCAACTGATTTCTCCAGACCTGTTCCTACAATTGGAGCCACTGGACGCATCAACGGCACTGCCTGACGCATCATGTTGGACCCCATCAACGCACGGTTGGCATCATCATGCTCCAAAAACGGAATCAATGATGCGGCAATCGAAGCGATCTGATTAGGAGCAACGTCCATATAATTCAATTGGTCCGGAGCTACTTGAGGGAAATCCCCTTCCATTCGCGCCTTCACAATGTCATTCTTAAATGTTCCATCTTTTGTGATCGGAGCATTTGCCTGTGCTATCAAGCTTGAGTCTTCATCTTCAGCTGAGAGATATATAACATCCTCCGGCTTGCTTGAAACCTTTCCGTCCATAACGCGGCGGTATGGTGTTTCTATGAATCCTAAGCGGTTCACTTTTGCGAAAACACACAATGAACTGATCAATCCAATGTTCGGTCCCTCAGGCGTTTCAATTGTGCAAAGACGACCATAGTGAGTATAGTGTACGTCACGAACCTCAAAACCAGCTCGTTCACGAGAAAGCCCACCCGGTCCGAGTGCCGAGATACGCCGCTTGTGCGTTACCTCACTCAGCGGATTCGTCTGGTCCATAAACTGAGACAGCTGGTTCGTTCCAAAGAAACTATTGATCACCGAGCTCAGCGTCTTGGCATTGATCAAATCAGTTGGAGTAAAGACCTCATTGTCCCTCACATTCATACGCTCTCGTATGGTTCGAGCCATCCGAGCCAAACCAACTCCAAACTGGCTATACAACTGCTCTCCTACTGTTCGGATCCGACGATTCGATAAGTGGTCAATGTCATCGACATCTGCATTTGAATTCACCAAATCAAGCAAGTACTTGATAATCAAAAGGATGTCATCCTTAGTTAACGTGCGGTTTTGCACATCATCTTTAATGTTCAGCTTTCGGTTAATTCGGAAACGTCCAACTTCCCCCAAGTCATACCGTTGCTCAGAGAAGAACAACTTGTCAATTACACCACGTGCCGTATCCAAATCTGGCGGCTCAGCATTCCGCAGTTGACGGTAGATATACTCTACTGCTTCTTTTTCAGAATTGGAACTATCCTTTTGAAGTGTATTGTAGATAATCGCATAGTCAGCCTGGTTAATATCCTCTTTGTGGAGGATAATAGACTTGCTTCCAGAATCAACAATTAAATCAATATGATCCTTCTCAACAATCGTTTCGCGATCAAGAACCACCTCATTTCTTTCAATAGAAACGACTTCACCTGTATCCTCATCTACAAAATCCTCAACCCACGTTTTCAGAACACGTGCAGCGAGACGACGTCCTATGGCTCGCTTTAAACCCGCTTTACTGACTTTAATTTCATCAGCCAGGTTGAAAATATCTAAAATATCTCGGTCGGTCTCAAAGCCGATTGCCCGTAACAACGTTGTTACAGGCAACTTCTTTTTCCGATCGATGTAAGCATACATGACGCTGTTGATGTCCGTAGCAAACTCAATCCAAGAGCCCTTAAAAGGTATAATTCTTGCGCTGTAAAGCTTTGTTCCATTCGCATGGCGGCTTTGCCCGAAGAATACACCTGGAGAACGGTGCAATTGATTGACTATTACACGTTCTGCACCATTGATTACAAAAGAGCCTTGCGGCGTCATGTAAGGTATCGTTCCCAGGTATACATCCTGGACGATGGTCTCAAAATCCTCGTGTTCCGGATCTGTACAATACAGCTTCAACTTTGCCTTTAAGGGCACACTGTATGTTAAGCCGCGCTCAATACATTCATTGATAGAATAGCGCGGAGGATCTACGAAATAGTCGAGGAATTCGAGCACGAATTGATTTCGTGTATCCGTAATGGGAAAATTCTCACTAAAAACCTTGAATAGGCCTTCCGATTCACGATTTTCAGGATTTGTCTCCAATTGGAAGAATTCCTGGAATGAGCGGAGTTGAATATCCAGAAAGTCTGGACGTGACAACGGCATTTCAACAGATGAAAAGCTGATGCGCTCGGCGGTAGTTTGTTTCACCAAAGTCATGGTGGATTGTGATCTTAAGAGGAAACAGGCGATGGCGGTTGCAGGATAAAAACTAGGCAATAAAGGTCCAGGCGGGGAACCTGCTTCCCCACCTGGACCTGAAAACGGTTAGATATTGGGCTTACTTAAGCTCAACTTCTGCACCAGCTTCCTCGAGTTGAGTCTTGAGAGCTTCAGCTTCGTCTTTAGAAACGCCTTCCTTTACAGGACCCGGAGCTCCGTCAACGATTTCTTTCGCCTCTTTCAAGCCGAGACCTGTGAGTTCTTTTACTGCTTTTACAACTGCAAGCTTTGCAGCTCCAGCGGCCTTGAGGATTACATCGAATTCCGTTTGTGCTTCAGCTGCGTCCGCATCACCACCACCCGCTCCGGGTGCTGCTACTGCTACTGCTGCTGCTGCTGGCTCGATGCCATATTCGTCCTTCAAGATTGTGGCGAGCTCGTTTACCTCCTTTACCGTGAGGTTTACCAACTCTTCTGCCATTGATTTCAAATCAGCCATGATTGATGATTGAATTATTTGATTCTATTAATTAAATTCAGTGTCAAGCACCCCGTTCTTCCAGGGCTTTGACCAAACCAGAAATGGTATTGCCGCCAGATTGCAATGCGCCAAGAACATTCTTGACAGGTGATTGCAACAAGCCAACAATCTCCCCAAGGACTTCTTCCTTCGACTTAATCGAAACCAGAAAATCCAATTGGTTCGCTCCTACGTAACAAGCTTCTTCAACATAGGCCGCTTTCAAAACAGGCTTGTCATGCTTCTTCGCAAAATCTTTGATCAGTCGTGCAGGTGCATTACCTACATCACTCATCAAAAGCGCAGTTTGGCCAACCAGTGTGTCATACAACTCACTGTAATCTTTGCCCTCAACGCGCTCCATCGCTTTCCGCAATAACGTGTTTTTCACCACCCGAACGGTGATGTCCTTTTTTGAACTTTCTCGGCGCAATAGAGTGGTCTGCTCTGCATCTAGTCCGGAAGCATCCGTTAGATACACAACATTCCTCTCCAAAAGCATCTGAGAAAGCTCGTCAATCAATTGATTTTTTTCTATACGAGTCATAGTTTCTCAGATTAGGCCAATGCCGATTTTTGGTCAACTTTGATTCCAGGTCCCATGGTTGAGTTTAAACAAACACTCATCATGTAAACTCCTTTCGCAGATGCTGGCTTCAAACGCATCAACGTGCCAAGCACTTCTGAGACATTATCATTCAACTTTTCTACATCGAAGGAAACCTTTCCAACAGAGGCATGCACGATACCGTACTTGTCTACCTTGAAATCAATTTTTCCAGCTTTTACATCCTGTACAGCCTTGCCAACGTCCATAGTGACGGTTCCCGATTTCGGGTTAGGCATCAGTCCACGGGGTCCGAGTACTCGGCCCAATGCACCCACCTTGCCCATCACTTGGGGCGTGGTAATTATAACATCAACGTCGGTCCAACCGCCCTTGATCTTGTCAATGTACTCGTCGAGCCCTACAAAATCCGCTCCTGCATCCTTTGCTTCCTGCTCTTTGTCAGGATTGCAAATGACGAGAACGCGAACTGTCTTTCCTGTTCCGTGAGGAAGGGAAACCGTTCCACGCACCATTTGGTTTGCTTTACGAGGGTCTACGCCGAGACGCACGGCAATATCAACTGAAGCATCGAACTTGAAATTAGAGCACGCCTTTACCAAAGCAGTTGCTTCGGATAGAGAGTACACTTTGTCAGGATCGACCTTTTCAGCGTATGCCTTTTGGTTCTTTGATAACTGTCCCATTTTGCGCAATTATTGACGTTAGAAGGGTGATGTTCCTTCGACTCGAAGCCCCATACTTCTCGCTGTTCCCGCTACCATTTTCATGGCAGACTCCACTGAGAAACAGTTCAAATCAGGCATCTTGTCTTCTGCAATTAGACGAACCTGGTCCCAAGACACCTTACCCTTCTTAATCCGATTGGGCTCTGGTGAACCGCCTTTTAATTTGGCGGCCTCCATGAGCTGCACGGCAGCAGGGGGTGTCTTAATGACAAAGTCGAAAGACTTGTCACTATAGACAGTGATCGCAACAGGGCAAACTTTGCCAGCCTTATCTTGAGTTCTGCCGTTGAATTGCTTACAGAACTCCATGATGTTCACACCCTTCGCACCGAGAGCCGGTCCGACGGGAGGTGAAGGGTTGGCAGCGCCACCTCTAATTTGCAGCTTAATCAGTCCAGCTACTTCTTTAGCCATTGGTCATTTATATTGAACAGTCCTTGACACGCGCAAATGGGAAGCATTCGTAGGGGCATCGCGATAGTTTCGGCTGTCTGTTCCGGGTTTATACTTCTTTCTCGACCTGTAAATAGCCTAACTCAACTGGCGTTTTTCGCCCGAAGATTTTGACCATCACTTTCAATTTCTTTTTCTCTTCGTTCACTTCTTCAATGCTTCCATTGAAGCCGTTGAATGGTCCATCGGTTACTTTCACAAGCTCTCCGATTTTGTAAGGAATATTTATTTCCTCTTCCGTATCCGCCATTTCATCAATTACACCCAAGATGCGATTCATCTCATTTTGACGAACAGCCATCGGTTCTCCTCGCTTCTTTGCTCCAAGGAATCCAATCACACCTGTAGCTCCGCGCACAACGTGCGGAACTTCTCCGATCAAAGCGGCTTCTAAATAGATATAGCCAGGAAATAAATTTCTTTCCTTGCTCACCTTTTTGCCATTTCTGATTTGAAACACCTTTTCTACGGGTATCAGAATCTGGCCGACATAATGTTGCAAGCCCTCAGCAGCAATCTCGGCTTCGAGGATCTCTTTGATCTTCTTTTCCTGACCGCTGATAGCCCGCACTACGTACCATTTCTTTTCGATATCGCTCATGACAGTGGTTTGCACTTTCAATCTTTAAAGCACCTCATAAATCATCCCGACCAATCCACGCCATACCGAGTCTGCAGCATTCACTCCGAAAACCCAATCCATGACAAAAACCATACCCGCAACAATTAATGATGCTACGAATACCAAAACCGACGCTCCTTGAAGTTCTTTCCAAGTAGGCCAAGTTACTTTCGTAACCAACTCTTGGTATGAATCTTGAATGTATTGAGTGAATTGAGACATCTAAGTATTGTTTAGCACGGGCGGCAGGACTCGAACCTGCAACCAATGGTTTTGGAGACCACTACTCTACCAATTGAGCTACGCCCGTAGATGAGGAAGAAGCCGCCCCACTTCTGGAGCGACTTCTTCCGTATGATTCAAATTCGAGAGTTGATTAAGCAATCACCTCTGTTACTTGACCTGCACCTACGGTTCGACCACCCTCACGGATAGCAAAACGCAAGCCTACATCCATAGCAACCGGATTGATCAAATGCACCTCAATGGATACATTATCACCTGGCATAACCATTTCGCGGCCTTCAGGCAACATAATCTCACCTGTTACATCCGTTGTACGGAAGTAAAACTGCGGACGGTATTTGTTGTGGAATGGCGTGTGACGGCCTCCCTCTTCTTTCTTCAAAATGTAAACCTCTGCCTTAATCTTGGTGTGAGGAGTAATCGTTCCTGGCTTGGCAATAACCATACCACGTCGGATTTGTGACTTCTCAATTCCACGAAGGAGCAAACCTACATTGTCTCCTGCTTCGCCGTGATCCAAGATCTTACGAAACATCTCGACACCTGTAATGGTTGAGGATAAATTCTCGTCTTGCATACCCAAGATATCAACGGCATCACCCGTGTTGATTACTCCAGTTTCAATACGGCCCGTTGCAACAGTTCCACGACCAGTGATCGTAAACACGTCCTCAATGGACATCAAGAATGGCTTCTCATTGTCACGCGGTGGCATTTCAATCCAAGAATCAACCGCTTCCATCAAAGCCAAGACGGTATCAACCCACTTGCCTTCTCCATTCAAAGCGCCTAAAGCAGAACCTTGAACAACGGGACCATTGTCTCCGTCATAATCGTAGAAGCTAAGCAACTCACGGATTTCCATCTCTACCAATTCGAGCAATTCCTCATCATCGACCATGTCCACTTTATTCATGAACACAACGATACGAGGAATCCCTACCTGACGTCCGAGCAGGATGTGCTCTCGTGTCTGGGGCATTGGACCATCCGTTGCTGCAACCACCAAGATGGCTCCATCCATTTGTGCGGCACCAGTAACCATATTCTTCACATAGTCAGCGTGACCAGGACAATCAACGTGCGCATAATGGCGGTTGCCTGTCTGGTATTCGACATGTGAGGAGTTGATCGTGATTCCACGCTCCTTTTCTTCCGGCGCGTTGTCGATCTGATCGAACGAACGTGCTTCACTGAATCCCGCATCCGCGAGAACTTTCGTAATTGCCGCAGTAAGGGTTGTCTTACCGTGGTCTACGTGTCCGATCGTGCCGATATTCACGTGCGGCTTGGACCGGTCAAACGTTTCTTTAGCCATAGCCTAGCTGTTTTTTAGTTAACTACTGATTTCACATTAAATGGACTCGAGCCAATGACGGGAATTGAACCCGTGACCTCATCCTTACCAAGGATGCGCT
>CAJWIF010000021.1 GCA_913041135.1 uncultured Flavobacteriales bacterium | reverse complement strand
AAGCGCAAGACATCGTTCCCGATTGCGGGCGATTACTCGATTCAAATTACCCACGGAATGCGCCTTGATCCACTTCCGGGGATGCGTGACGTCGGTTTTCGTTTGGAATCTTCGATGTCGAAATAAGGTGAAAATAGGCCTATTGGGGGAGCGAAACAGGCTCTCCGAATGCAACATCTTTACCGGCTTCTAGCCAAGCTTCCATCCCGCCAATCAAATCGACGATGTGCGGATGTCCAATGATTCGGAGCTCTTCTGTGATGGCGCCACTGCGCCCTCCCGCTTCGCAATAAACGAAAACAGGACGGTCTGTAGGAAGTTTTCTTAAAGGCTCCAACCGATGGTCCCAATCGAATGAGATATACGCAGCTTGGCTCAGGTGCCCCAATGCCCATTCTTCATCCGATCTCACATCGAGTAAGATGGCGTCTGGATGAGCCTGCTTAAGGGAGTCCAAAAACAGGATCGAAAGTTCAGTGACCTGCTGATGTGGGGCACTATGAACAGTGGTCGTTGAGCTTTCGCTGCCACAGCTGACAAATAGAAATCCGGCGAACACGAAACCATATAAGGCTGAGAGTGAGTAAGGAAGTATATTCATGCCGCGAAAGTAGAGCCTGATACCTTTCGGAATGGATATCGATGTTTTTAAGGGCTTCTCGAGACCGAGTTTATGGTAAATTGCAACCGCAAGAACGAAACCATGTTGGATATCCAAAGTGCAAATGCACACCAAAGCCGCGCGCTTCGAATCTTAATAGTGGGCTTAAGCGCCTTTTTATGGTCTCCTGTGTGGGGTCAAGCTGATGCGCTGCCTTCGGGAGCAACTTCCGTTGCCGATGTGAAATTTTGCGGTCAATGGGAGATGACCGAGGCGTTTTTTAACGCGCACCCTGAACAGCGCGAGCGCGCCGTACGTGATGATGCTCAGCTGGAATTGGAAACGAGCACTTTTCAAAACTTCAACCGGGATGAGCTGATTATCATCCCTGTCGTGTTTCACGTCATCCATTACAATGGACCAGAGAACATCAGCGATGATCAGGTGCATAGTGCGATCACGGTGATGAACCGAGATTTTAGAAAATTGAATGAGGACATTACGGATGTTGTCGACGCGTTTGCCGGAATTGCCAACGACGTAGAAATTGAGTTTCGTTTAGCGCAACGAGACCCCGACGGGAATTGCCACATAGGGATTAACCGATTGTTGAGTGATTTGACTTACGACGGTGGAGGGGAGGTGAAGGATTTGATTCAATGGCCAAGGAACAACTATTTGAATATTTGGGTGGTGGAAAATGCAGCAGGTGCTGCTGGTTACAGCTTGTATCCGGGTTCTGTCAACGGAAATCAAGGAGCGGGCAATGATGGCATTGTCGTAGCGCACGATTACACAGGGAACATTGGAACCAGTAACAATTACCGATCGCGGACGTTGACGCACGAAGCGGGTCATTGGATGAACTTGCGTCACACGTGGGGCAATAGCAACAATCCGGGCGATGCAGAGAACTGCGAAACCGACGACAACGTAGCGGATACACCGCTCACGAGTGGGTGGACTTCATGCAACTTGACTGGCGAGACGTGTGGCTCTTTGGACAACATTCAGAATTACATGGAATATTCCTATTGCGGACGGATGTTCTCGGAAGGTCAAGGAACCAGAATGCGCGCAGCCATGTACAGCAGTGTGGCCCAGAGAAATCAACTATGGACGCCAGCTAACTTGGAGAACACCGGTGTATTGGAAGAATCCATTCTGTGCGAGGCGCGTTTTTCGGCTTCGCGCCAAACCATTTGTGCGGGCGATTCGGTCCAGTTTTTTGACAACAGCTATCACGGTGTGACCACCTGGAGTTGGTCATTTGGAGACGGACAAGTAGGCGAAGGAGAGACCCCTTGGAATCAATACATGGAACCGGGGTTGTATGATGTCCAGTTGACTGCCGGTAACGGTGCAGATGATGTGAGCTTAACGTTGGAGTCCTTCATACAAGTCCTTCCTTCAGGAGCATTGTCGTTGCCATTTGTAGATGATTTCGAAGCAGCTGAAATTTCGGAAGATTGGTTCATTATGGATCTTGGACTCGATGGGGAGGGCTGGGAATTGACCTCAGCGGCATCCGTGTCAGG
Organism: uncultured Flavobacteriales bacterium; assembly: GCA_913041135.1. Lineage (GTDB taxonomy): Bacteria > Bacteroidota > Bacteroidia > Flavobacteriales_D > Sanyastnellaceae > UA16. Next base: position 22,253 of record CAJWIF010000021.1, on the reverse strand, counting down.
ATCCCAGTCTGTGAAGATTCAAAACTGGTCCAACTTGGTGGAATTCAATGCAGACCAGTTGGTGTCCAGCTCGATGGACATGTCGGACGCGGAGGAAATTCACATTGCCTACAAGTGGGCTTACAGCTACAAAGGGACGAGTGAGGATGACGAGACTGACGATCGGTTGAAAATTTATGCGTCACCTGATTGTGGCGAAACTTGGAGTTTGCGCCGCATGCACAGGGGATATACGGACCTTCCATCTGCCGCTCCACACCCTTTTCCATTCACACCAAATGGGCCAGACGAGTGGAATTCTTACACCTTGGTTCTCCCTTACGAGCAATTCTTCACCGAGAACTTCCGGATGATGTTTGAGTTTGAGAGCCGATTGGGGAACAATATTTATCTTGATGATGTGAATATTCAAGTGTTCACGGCATCTGATTTATTGGAACGTGAACGCCTTCAGGGCATTCCTTTAACTGTTTATCCAAATCCAAGTGCGGATCAAGCTTGGTTGGAGTTTCAGACATGGATGGTACACGAAGAGGTGAGCGTAGAGTTATTGGACATGACCGGAAGACTGGTTGAAACCATGCATTCGGGTCAATTGACACCGGGACTTCAGCGTATGGTCATCAACAGATCTGGTCATGCCGCTGGAACGTACTTCATTCGCGTGCAGTTGGACGGTATCCCAAGCGTGGAAATGGTTGTTTTCGAGTGATATGACCCAATGGGTCGAGGCATCAAACGATTTGAAACAAAACGACCGCGAAGGACAGAGTCCAACGCGGTCGTTTCGTTTTCCGTTGCATCAACGGAATCGAATGGGATTTAGCTCTTCGAGCCCATCAGTACCGTAACACATCCTTCATGCGTAATGGCTGTTGCTGATTTAGGAACTTGAACTTTGACTTGGAGTTGTTGAGTGGTTTCCACTTTGAAATCAACGTAGTTTTCATTCGGCTCACCTTTGCGACTATCGAATAGCGTTTTGCCACGGGCATCGAAAATTTCATAGGTCACATCGCCAAGAACAGGATGACTGCACACCACTAAACGGTAATCTTGCCCAGCAAGAAACGTGAGCATCAATTCGGCTTCATCACCGGGTATTAGGATCGCGCTATTGTAATTGTCATTTTGGATGTAACCGTCCAAAGAGGTCATACAGTTTTTCTTGGTAAATGCACGGCATTGCGCTTGTGCAGTTGTTGCCAAGAGGCCAAAGGCCATGAGGAGGATAAGGGTATGCTTCATCTTACTACTGGACATTATTGGATGCATGCGTTCCGCACAGAAGCGACGGAAGCAGCAATGGCTTGAATTGTGGCATCGTCAGCTGAATAAGTGGGCCCTCCACCGATAACGAAAGATCCGGATTCTTCTCTGTTGGTCGTGCTCTCGCCTTCTTCTGAACTGACCTGAGCATAAGCGGCTTCGATGGGCGCCATAGCATTCAACAAGCCGGTGAGTTCAGCGGTTTGTTCGTAGCTGCGACACAAGCGCATCACATCATCTAAAGTGAGTTTCTGCTCAGCGATTCGTTGCTTTAACTCTGCTGGGGCTTCTTCCAAATGGCGTGTTGCCAAATACATGCCTTCAATCCAGCCTGAAGCAACGACCAAACCGGCCAGGTCTTCTTGCCCATTGAATTTGAGTCGTTCGTTTAAATCATAAAATGTTTCGGAGACAATACGGATCAATGCTTGACGATCATTTCGATTGTCTTCAACAGATCCCATGACTTCATCGCTCAAAACATCATTTACACCCAAAGAGGTGCTCAATGATTGAATGGCTTCGAGATAGTCAATGCTGGTTGAGTTTTCTTCGAAAATCGTAGCGTAGCTCAAATCAGCTCCGTAAATCCCCAGGTTGATTGCTTGGCGATCGCTGGTGGTGTATTGAGCGGATTTTGCCGCTGGATTCAACGCGTCGGCATGAAAGTGAGCTCCACTTCGCTTGATCAACGAGGCCGTTTCCATAGGAGATGGAGCTGCATGGAAAATCTTGGTCAAAGTTGATTGTCTCGCAGTGACGGACATGCCTTCAGAATCCATAGCGGTTTCTTGAGCTGCAGGATCTTGACTGACTTGACTGTTTTCGGCGGATTCTCCGCATCCTGCTACGAGGATGACACCCAGTCCGAGGACTGCTATCGATGTTTGAGTTCGTTGAATGAAACGCATGATATTATTGCTGGATATTGAAGCACAATTTGCCTCGCACCAGAGTTGTATACGGGTGTCTTCCCAAAAAGTTCCACACAGTGAGATGTTCAGGAAGAAACGCTTCAATCAATGTGCCTCGAGCCAGTCTTTCCCTGTTGACATGTCCACAACGAGCGGTACGGAGATTGCGACCGCCTCAACCATTGCTGTTTTCACAAGCTTTTCGACAGCTTCGACTTCTTCAAGTAAGACATCAAAGACCAATTCATCATGGACCTGCATGATCATACGTGATTTGAGATCAGCGGCTTTAAGGGCCTTGTCAACCCTCACCATCGCAACTTTAATGATGTCGGCAGCGGATCCTTGGATGGGTGCGTTCACGGCATTTCGTTCGGCAAAGGCGCGCACTGTAGCATTGTTCGATTGAATGTCGGGGAGGTAGCGACGACGCCCCAGTACCGTTTCGGCGTATCCTTTTTCGCGCACGCTTTCGACACAATTGGCGGTGAATTGTTTCAGATCTTTGAACTGTTCGAAATACGCTTCAATGATTTCCTTCGCTTCTCTCCGGGGAATGCTTAAGTTTTGGGCCAGACCAAATGCTCCTTGACCATAGAGGATCCCAAAGTTGACAGCCTTGGCTTTGCTTCTCATAGCCCGGTCCACTTCGTCAGGGGATACGGCAAAGACTTTCGCCGCGGTGGCGGTATGAATGTCCATGCCTTGAATAAACGCTTCCACCAGACCGGCATCTTGAGACAGGGCCGCTGCAATGCGCAGCTCCACTTGACTGTAATCGGCAGCGAGTAAGACGTGTTGATCGCTAGCGGGAATGAATGCCTTTCGTATCGCCCGTCCTTCAGGTGTGCGGATGGGAATGTTTTGAAGGTTCGGATCTTTTGAACTCAAACGCCCGGTAGCCGCTACTGTTTGCTGGTAGTTTGTGTGAACACGTCCTGTTTCTGGATGGACCAACTTTGGAAGTGGCTCAACATAGGTGTTCAGTAATTTCTTGAGTTTTCTATAGGAGAGAATATCGTTAACGATGGGGTGGGCATCTTGAAGTTTCGACAAAACCTCTTCACCGGTTGGATACTGTCCTGACTTGGTTTTTTTGACTTGAGCAGGGATGTTGAGCTTTTCAAAGAGGATGTTTCCGAGTTGCTTTGGGCTGTCAATATTGAACGCCTCCCCTGCGATTTCGTGAATGTTCGTGGTGAGTTGTTCAAGGCGATCAGCGAGTTCGACGCTATACGTCTGAAGCTCACCCACATCGATGCGGACACCCTCCAATTCCATGTCAGCCAATATGCGCACAAGTGGCATTTCTACCTCTTCGAACAGTGCTGTGGCCACAACGCCTTGCATTTGCTGTATGAAGCGCTCTCTGAGTTGCCAAGTGATGTCCACGTCCTCACAAGCGTAATCGGTGATAGAGGCAGCGTCAAGGTCTGCCATGGTCCGTTGATCTTTCCCCGATTTACCGATGAGATCAGTGATGGGGATGGTCGTGTAGCTCAGTTCGATTTCCGCCAAACGATCCAACTTGTGGGATCCCTCAGGTTGGATGAGATAATGTGCAACCATCGTATCGAACAGTCGATTTTGGATACGTACGCCACGTCGACCGAGCATTTTATAATCGAATTTGAAGTGGTGAGCGACCACTTCTTTTGATGAATCTGAAAAGACATCTTGCAGCGCATCGAGTAAGCTCTCTTCGGTCCAGTCGACACTCGCAACCGGCACCCAAAAAGCTTCATTGGCCTTCATGCAAAATGACATACCTACCAACTCCGCATCCATTGTATTCAGACCAGAGGTTTCTGTATCAAACGCATAGACGTCCGCTTCTTTTAAACGACTTACAAGTGCAGTGAGCGCAGCTCGATCTTGCACCAAGGTATAGTGATGGGCTACTTTTTCGAGAGAGTTTTCGGTAGACAACGCAGTGGTAGGCGTTGCAAAATGTGCTGAAGACGCGGCACTGGAGGCTCCTGCGGGTGTGCCGAATAAGTCCAACTGAGCACCCTCGGGATTGTCTGCAGGGGAGGTCAATACTGCGGTTTCGTTGGCAGCAGTCTTGGATTTGACGGGCGTGCTGCCTTCAGTATCCCCTAAGATGCGTTTTGCCAACGCTCGAAACTCCAGGTCCTCCAATGTCGCGCGCAGTTCGGTGGGCTTGGGAGACTCCATGATCATGGCGTCTAGATCGATGTCCATCGGAATATCCAAGCAAATAGTTGCCAGTTCTTTGGAGAGAAAAGCCTGCTCTTTGTTTTCTTCAACGCGCTCCTTGAGCTTCCCTTTTAGTTCATGACTGTGCTCCATAATGCTCTCCATACTGCCATACTGGAGTAGAAGTTTCGAAGCAGTTTTGGCTCCAACTCCTGGTACTCCGGGGATGTTGTCAGCGCTATCGCCCATTAAACCCAAGAGGTCAATGACCTGTTTGGGATGATCGACACCGAATTTTTCGCAAATTTCTGGCGGCCCCCAAACTTCAGCAGGACCTCCGCCTTTTGCTGGACGAAACATCCTGACTTTCTCGGTTACAAGCTGACCGAAGTCTTTATCTGGGGTCATCATGTACACATCGAACCCTTCGATTTCTGCTTTTTGTGCGATAAAGCCAATGACATCATCTGCCTCATACCCAACCTTGCTGATTTGCGGAACGTTGAGTCCGTCCAGGACTTGGAATATCCATGGAACGGATCGTTTGATGTCTTCAGGAGTTTCATCCCGATTGGCCTTGTACTCGGGATACTGGACGTTGCGAAATGACCCTCCTGGCGCATCAAATACGACCGCTAAATGCGTGGGGTGTTCATTGCGAATAATTTCTAAAATCGCATTGGTGAATCCGAATACTGCGCTGGTATTCATCCCTTTGGAATTGATTCTGGGGTTTTTAATGAATGCGTAATACGCCCGAAAAATTAGGGCGTATGCATCAATTAAGAAGAGCTTTTTGTCTGAGCTTGCTGTAATCATGTGGTCAGGGCATCATCAATGGATGTTCCTTCGAAGTTACCTCAGATGTTGCAATTCTGCAGGTCTAGCTTGAAGCTTTTGGTAGCTTGTAAATGGGGACCGTAGAGCAAGGTTCACCGTACATAATGGAGCGAGCAACGGGTTGCAGTTTTCTGATGACTTGCCCCAGAGCGTGCGGTCCGCCAGCTTCTGAACATCCTTTGATGACAATGCGTGCTCCAACAAAAGGCTTTGGATCCATCGCCTCGATGTTGGCAATCAACAGTTGTGAGCGAACCTCTTCTTGACTTCCGATTAAAACGTGGGCTTTGAGGAGGGTCAAATGGGAGGTAACGAGCATCCATGCCCAGTCTGGAATCACAGCGTCGGTAGAACAATACAAGGCGACTATGCGTCCTGAAAAGTCGGATTCGCTCAGCGATTTCAGCATCTCTCGGAAAGGCTTTTCACGAAGAATAAAGCCTTCCCAAAGGTGGTCCTGTAAATCAAAAGAGACCATAGGAGACTGTGGCAGAAGATCGCCGAGGTCGAGTGAAACAAGACCACTTTCATCGACTCGGTTGCGAATTTCCTCTTCCATGGTTCGGGTTATCCAGCCGTTTGAATGGATGTGAGCCGGTTATTTTTTTGTTCCATCATGGCAACAGCAGTTTCAACGATTCCATGGGTGTCGTATCCGTTTTCTGCATACAATTCCTGTTGCGTGCCATGTTCGACATACTGGTCAGGCAATCCCAATCGCTTGACCTGTGCGCGATATCCATTGTCTACCATAAACTCAATGACCGCACTTCCAAACCCACCTAAAACACAGCCGTCTTCTACAAGAATGATTTCATCAAAAGAACCGAAGACTTCGTGCAACAGCATTTCGTCCAATGGTTTGACAAAGCGCATGTCATAATGTGCAGCTGAAATCGCACGGTTTTTCAATAAAGGGATTGCTTCCGTTGCTTGCGTTCCGATGGCGCCAATTGTCAAGATTGCAATGTCTTCTCCGGCCTCTATTTTGCGGCCTGTCCCTATCGCAATCGCCTCAAAGGGCTGTCTCCAATCTACGACAGATCCGGCACCTCGTGGATATCGAATCGAGAAGGGGCCGGAGTGTTTTTGCGCTGCTGTAAACATCAAATTCCGCAAATCAATTTCATCCATGGGTGCTGAAACAACCATATTCGGAATGCATCGCATGTACGCCATGTCATATGCACCATGATGCGTCGGTCCGTCGGCTCCAGCAACTCCTCCGCGGTCAAGACAGAAGATGACATGGAGGTTTTGGATTGCAACGTCATGAATGACTTGGTCATACGCGCGTTGCATGAAGCTAGAATAAATATTACAGAAGGGTACTTTTCCTTGCGTGGCCAATCCTGCGCTAAACGTAACAGCATGTTGTTCTGCAATGCCGACGTCAAAGGCACGGTCAGGCATCTCTTCAAGCATAAACTTTAAAGACGATCCTGAGGGCATGGCTGGCGTGACTCCAACAATGCGCGAATCCATCTTGGCCAATTCAATAATGGAGTGACCGAATACATCTTGAAACTTGGGAGGCTGTGGCTCGGTTTTCTTGACTCGTACAATTTCACCCGTTTCTTTATTGAACAACCCAGGAGCGTGCCACGTGGTTGGACTCCCTGCTTCTGCCGGAGCGTACCCCTTCCCTTTTGTTGTAACGCAGTGCAGTAGTTTTGGTCCAGGAATGTGCTTTATGTCTTCAAGAACTTGCGCTAAATGCTCGACATCATGACCGTCTACGGGGCCGAAATAGCGAAAATTGAGGGATTCAAAAAGATTGGATTGATTGAGCAAGGCGGACTTGACAGCGGCTTCCACTTTTTGCGCGATGGCTTGAGCATTGGGACCGAATTTTGAAATACGTCCGAGAAGGTGCCAAACCTCATCCTTAACCTTGTTGTATGTCTTGGACGTTGTGATGTCTGTCAGGTAATCCTTCAACGCGCCGACGTTCGGATCAATGGACATGCAATTGTCGTTTAAAACGACCAATAAATTGGTGTCTTCAGAACCGCCATGGTTCAACCCTTCGAATGCCAAACCGGCTGTCATGGCGCCGTCGCCAATGACTGCAATGTGTTGTTTCTGATTCTTGCCATCAATCTTGCTGGCCATGGCCATCCCCAATGCAGCAGAAATGGATGTTGAGCTGTGGCCTACGCCGAATGTGTCATACGGACTTTCCGATCGCTTTGGAAAGCCCGAAAGTCCTTTGTATTCGCGATTGGTGTGAAACGTGTCGCGTCGACCAGTAAGAATTTTGTGGCCGTAAGCTTGGTGTCCGACATCCCAAACCAGTTGGTCTTCTGGAGTGTTGAAGACATAATGCAAAGCGACAGTCAATTCCACGACTCCCAAGCTAGCCCCAAAGTGTCCTCCTTTCTCTGACACCACATCCACGATAAACTGACGGAGTTCGTCACAAATCACTGGTAAATCTGATTGATCAAATTGACTGCGTAAATCAGCAGGAGTCTGGATGCGAGAAAGATGAGGGCCTGCAGGGAAGGATTTCATGGTTCAGAGCCAATGCGGTTTAGCGATTCCAACAAATCTAAGGTGTTCTTGTTCGGCGTGCCGCAAGGAGTAGGCCATTTTGCCAACATAATGAACCCTGTGTCAGGCTTCTGCCAACGCAACCAGCCCACTTAGGATGGCTGCGCCATCGGTGTTGCCTAGATCTTCACTAGCTGCGCGCTCGGGGTGTGGCATCATTCCAAAGACGTTCATGTGTTCATTGGCTACACCGGCGATGTTGTGCATGGACCCGTTGGGGTTGGACCAGGGGTTGACTTTGCCCTTTTCGTCGCAGTATTGGAACAGGATTTGATCCTGATCTTCCAAAGCTTTTAAGCCATCTGCGGAGATGTGATAATTCCCTTCACCGTGGGCAATCGGAATCAACCGTGGTTTGGAAGGGTCCAATTCAGCAGAGATTGAGGCGATCCGAGACACCGGCTTCAAATGGACATTCCGACAAATAAATTTCTGGCTCTCATTGTGTAATAAAGCTCCTGGAAGAAGCCCCGCTTCGCACAAAATTTGAAAGCCATTGCAGACACCAAAGACGCGTCCTCCTTTTTTAGCGTGTGCCACAACGGGCTCCATGATGGAGGAAAACCGCGCGATGGCACCACTTCGCAAATAGTCACCGTAACTAAATCCACCTGGAAGTACGATGACATCAGCGCCTTGTAAGTCACGGTCTTTGTGCCAAAGCTGCACGACTTCAAAACCTAAATCATGTTCCAAGGCATGGACCATGTCCATATCGCAGTTGGATCCTGGGAATGTTACGACTCCAAATTTCATGTGGCGAAGTTCGGGAAAGACTTCCAATCGTGCCTCAAAGAGAGGGCATAAAAAGAATCAACAAACTCCCGAGAATCACCAACAAACGAAAGGTGTCAGCCATTGCAGTAAATCCGTGATGTCGGCGAGTCTGTGGAACGAGTCCGACGATGCCAAAAGCGGCACCTACAGCTAAGAACTTGTCCAATGTTCCGTAGGATTGCCCCCTAAAAGCAATGCGGATGTCGTCTGTAACGAACGGGATGTAAGTCGGTTGAATAAGACTCGCGAGAAGCAGTGAGACCCAGAATAGAATGAGCAAATGTGTACGGGTGGTGTGAGCGCGAAGGCTCACTTTCGTCTTTTCACGCAGTAAGATGCCGCCTCCCCAAACGGAGAGAACGATGAGCCAAAGGCGTGTAAAATGCGGAGAAATCCAGCGGGTTCTATACCCCTGCAGATTAAGCGTTTCAGATGTCTCGCGAATGGTCACTCCCCAGTCAGGCCCAAAAGCGCTCACGGCTTCGGCGATTGCGATGCCCCAAACAAGTCCGATCACCATCATCGACCATTCTCTGAATATGAAGGGACGTGATATGCTCAAAACAATGAGCATGGCCAAAACGAACCCAAAATGAAGCGGTTCGAGCATGGTGGAGAGGGATGCGAGGGCTCCGCTTCGGAATTGCAAGCCACTGGTCGAGGTTTGACGATGCACCTGAAGGATTTGATCAACTGCAGCCAAAAGCAAGAGCAATGCCAGCCAAGAACGGGCGGCAGACGCCAACGTTTCTTGCGGCATAAGCATAAGCAACAAGACCATGGAAAGCCATGCAAGTGCAGGGTCTCCGCGTTCTACAAATCCATAGCGCACGTAAACTCGGTGCGCCATACTCGCAATTGTGAGGCTTCCGATTGCCTGAATTCCGAGGGATAAAAAAGCGGTGTCTGTCCGCCAAATTGCGAGTAAAAACCAGAACAAACCGGTCGCCGGAACAATGAGCCAAGCAATCGGTTGGTTTGAACGGAGGATGGATACCACGGGATGCCTATTTTTGTGCCGAATCGATTACCATGAACACGCAAGAAATCATCACCCCAGTAGCAAAATTCATCGAATGGACCTTCGAGACCGTGCTGGTTCCGATAAGTGATCCAATCAACTCAGTGGTCATCCTCTTGGGGTTCATTGGACTAGCTTTTTGGCTGCGTTTGCAAAAGAAGTACACGCAAAAAGCGAAGCAAGAGGGAGGTCTGGTGTAATGGAAGCGGGATACCGCATTTCCAATTGGCCCTCAATCCACCAAGGCATCACGACCGATGTCTGTTCTTGAAAAGCACCCTTCGAAGTTTACGCGTTCTCTGAGCGCGTAACTGTTCTTGACGGCTTCCTTTAAGTCATTTCCTCGACCTGTTAGGGCTAGAATGCGCCCACCATTGGTCAAGGTTTTCTTTCGGTTTTCACGTGTGCCGGCATGAAAGATGTGTCCATCGATGGTGTCAATATCATCCGAGAACTTAATCTCTTTCCCTTTTTCATAAGGCCCAGGATACCCTTCGCTGGCCAAAACAACGGTGCTTGCTGCTCGATCGTCAACCACCAGGTCATATTCTGAAAGAAGGCCTGAGCAGAGGCTGTCAAAAAGGTGAAGTAAATCACTTTTAATGCGGGGCAGAATGACTTCTGTTTCAGGGTCACCCAATCGACAATTGTATTCAACGACGAAGGGGTCGCTGCCCACTTTCATCAATCCAAAAAAGAGGAATCCGACATAAGGAATCCCTTCCTTTTCTAATCCTTTAATGGTTGGAATGATGATTTGATTCAGGGCTTTCTCTTGAAATTCTTCGGTTAAGAATGGCACCGGAGAGATGGCTCCCATCCCTCCCGTATTTGGCCCTGTATCCCCATCGCCAAGACGTTTGTAATCTTTGGCTGACGGGAGTAAGTGGAACCTTCTACCATCAGTAATGGCGAACATGCTCACTTCTTTTCCATCCAAGTACTCTTCAATGACAACCTCACTCCCCGCACCATCAAAGGCCCCATCTAAAAGCATGGACTTCAAGGTGTCCTTGGCTTCTTGTTTGGAACTCGTAATGACGACACCTTTGCCCGCAGCTAATCCATCGGCCTTCAAAACATACGGGGGAGAAACGGTGTCTAAGAATGACACGGCTTTTTCCAATTGCGTATTGTTAAAACTGCCATAGCGTGCTGTTGGAATCGAATGGCGGTGCATGAACTCCTTTGCAAAACGCTTGCTGCCTTCCAACAATGCTCCGGCCTTTCGCGGACCAACTACTTTCACGTTGACCTTTTTGCTGTCCTCGAGATAATCAGCAATGCCATTGACTAGGGGGGCTTCGGGCCCGACAACAACCAAGTCGATTTGATTTTTCCGGATGTAGCGCTCTACGCTCTGGAAATCCATTGGGTCCAGATCAGCAGATGTCCCTAAACTCCGGGTACCACCATTTCCCGGTGCCACGTGCAACGTGCGCAACAAAGAGGATTGACTCAGTTTCCAAGCGATGGCGTGCTCCCGGCCGCCATTTCCCAACAGAAGAACATTCATGCTGTAAAATTAAGCGCTCAATTTGTGGCTGCAAGGTCCTCGTTGGAAACTTCATGGATTCAGCGCAGTAACTTGCAACCGTCATTTAGAACATGGACAAGCCCTATTTATCAGCAGTCATCATCGCGTTCAATGAAGAACGCAACATTGCGCGTTGCCTAGACTCCCTGGCAGACGTGGCGGATGAGGTTGTTGTCGTGGATTCCGGGTCGACAGACTCCACGCGAACATTGTGTGAAGAGCGGGGCGCCATCTTCATATCTCACACCTTTGAAGGACATGTAGAACAAAAGAACTGGGCTTGGAAACAAGCCAAGGGTTCTTGGATGCTGTCCTTGGATGCCGATGAATCATTGAGTGATGAGCTAAAACAAGCCCTGCTCTCGTGGAAGGCGTCTACTAATCCGCCTCATTTGGCTTACGGATTCAATCGGCTGACATCGTATTGCGGAAAATGGGTGCGGCATAGCGGTTGGTATCCCGATTGCAAGTTGAGACTGTGGAAACGAGATACCGCCGCCTGGGGAGGAGAGAATCCTCACGATCGATTGGCATTGTTGCAACCCAGTTCTGAAGGGCATCTTGCAGGGGATTTGCTGCATCATTCATACCATTCGTTGGAAGATCATGAGCGGCAAATAGATTACTTTTCAGATATTGCCGCAGCCTCTTACACCGGTGGTTTATGGGCGTCTTGGCCCTTGATTCGAGGCGCGAAGGCATGTTTTCAATGGGTGAAAACAAGTGTGTTGAAAGGAGGATGGAAGGACGGTGCAACAGGATGGACGATAGCATACATGAGCGCTCGCGCTACCTTGCACAAGTACCGGAAAGTGCATCGAGTTGCCTTGGGTAAACGCCTATTACAGAAGGCGGGAAAAGCGAAAGTCGAGCGTGTTTTGATTGCACGAACAGACGCCATTGGAGATTTGGTTTTGACGCTTCCGTTGGCTGGCTGGTTGAAGCAATCTGCTTCAGAAATCCAAGTGACATTGTTGGTGCGGACCTATGCTGCTCCTGTTGCAGAAATAGCAGATGCTGTAGATGAGGTATTGATTTGGGACCCCGTTTCTCCTCCCGACTTGACGGGGTTTGATGCCGTTGTTTTGGCGTATCCGGACTCAGCGGTAATGCGAGCCGTGCGGGATGCCAAGATTCCAATCCGAATCGGTACCGGCAGGCGCTTCCTGACAATTCGGATGTTAACACATCGGGTTTGGCAGTCGCGGAAACGCTCAGGAAAGCATGAAACGTGGCATGGATTGCATCTGCTGTATCGGTTGCACTTAACGCCCGGTTGGTTTAAGCCGGGATTGGTTGTGCCAGAAGACCCCAAAGAATGGTCGGCCTTGTGCAAATGGAATGTTGTGCCTTGGGAGTTGGCGCAACACGCGATAACAGGGGCGTCAACATGGCTCGACTCGGACCAACGCTGTGTCATTATGCACCCGGGATCCGCTGGTAGTGCCAACAATTGGTCGCTCGCTCGTTACCAAGAAGCTGCAGAGTGGTTTTTACATCGGGGGTGTCGTGTCTTGATCACGGGGACCTCCGCTGAAGGAAAAAGCATCGAGAGTTTGCGGTCCATGAACCATCCCAATCTTGTGGATGTGACGGGGCAATTGAAGTTGGGGGAGTTGATCTCATTGATTCAGTCTGCAGATGGCTTTCTCGCTTCGAGCACCGGCCCTTTGCACCTTGCGGCGACTTTGGACACGCCTTGCGTTGGCTTGTACGGACATGAGGCCCCTGCTTGGCCTCAGCGATGGCATCCGGTCGGAAAGCAGGCTCGCTGGCTTGTCGCCACAAACGTGGATAAATCGAGAGGACTTGACGTTTCTGTTGCCTCAGTTTGGGAAGCTTTTGAACAGCTTTGGACGGGACACGGCAAGCGCTAACCTCTCGAATTTCAGAGGGGTTTTTCCAGCGTTTTTCGTCCGAATAAACCGATGAATAAACCGGCAAAGGTGACTCCTGCCTGTGTTTCAAGAGTGTCTTCTGACAGACAGGACAATCCAAGAATGAGCACGAATAAGAGGGTAGCCCTTCGTTCAGGAACCGTTGCTTGGGTAAAATGCAATGACACGAGAACAGCGATCCATAAAATCAAAGCTATGGGTCCTCCTGAAATCAAAAAAGTGACATACTGATTGTGCGCACGAAGGCGGAAGGGAAGTTGTAAAGGGGAGTCTATCGCGACATAGGCTGAAGCGAATTCACGCTTGAGATCACCGGTTCCGACACCAAGTAAAGGGTGGCTATGGTATATATAGGAGGCTGCGTGGAGAAATGCAAACCGCTGAACCAATGAATGTCCACTGGGGTCGCCGCCATCAAGCCAGTTTGCAATTTCAAATTGAATGATATCCCAGCGTCTTCTTAGGCCCTGGTGTTCTAATTCTAATACAGTGGGTATACCTGCCTCGATGTGTTCAATATCCCCCTTACTCAAAGCATGGACCCCGGCGGCATCTTTAGTCAATCCTTTGGAGGTCAGAAAACGAATTAAAGTTGTTTTCAATTCTTGATTGCGACCATCGGGTCCGTCAAAAGAAACCCCGCTGATTGCGTTCCAACTTGCCTCTAATTCACTCCAAGCGACGTTGATCCAGACGGGGTTGCCATTTTCGCGCAAGCAACGCTCCGGAAAGTGCTGATAAGAGGCTCCTAAAGCCGTCGTTTGTAGCATTTCGGATGGTGCGGGTGGAGTTGGTATCAGGTTCCAACCTCCGATGCAAATCAGGAGGACAGTCGAGAGGCCCAGAAGGCGCAATCCGGATCGAATTTGGGCAATGCGCGGTGATTCCCCCCCCAGGCCTTCGAGCCACAGGACCAAGGCGCCGGAGAGCGGGACCATCAGAAGCCCCGTGATGGAAGCGGTCTTCCAAATGACCCACCCACCTAGAAGAGAAAGAAGAAGGCAAATGAGGCCTGCTCGCCTTGCACGCTGTCGAACAAAAATCCAAAACCACCATGACCAAGCGAACGCGATCATAAGACTGAATCTGATGTGCGAAATGAATGGAGACCATTCCCGCGCGTGCAGAGGTGAATCGCTTTGATAGCCGGTCCACAATACCGCTAGACAAGCCGAGGCGATGGAAAGGGCCAAGGTGTAACTCACCACACGCATTCCGCGCTTGAAGTCCCAACGCCCTGTAATTAAGACCAATGGGAAGGCCAATAGGGGAAGCTTGATTCGGAGGGCTGTCCATCCATTTTGCAATTCGGTGGTCCACAATTGGCCGATGAGGAGCCAAGCAAACAATGCGATTACCGCCCAGAAAGTCAGTTGTGTTTGCCAAAACCCCCACCCGCGAGATCGAAAGAGTGGCCCGTTTTTCCATCGGTCCAAAGCCCAAGCGAGAAGCATCAAAAAGGCGCCTTGACTCATTAAGAAATTAGAAAAGGGCAGCGCAATGACGGTGAGGAACATCGCGGTGTCATAGGCACGCTGTACAAGAGGATTCGTTGTCCCAGGGGTCCGGTCTCTTCTTGTTTCCGTCATGGCATTACGGATTCACGGGGCCTAAAAGCAGCTGTCTTGCTTCGCCAGTTAAGAGCAAATCAATTGACTTCTGAAGCACAGAATCTTGTGGAATCCGCCATTCAATGACACCATCTTGGAGATAGTAGCGCAGAATGATTTCCTGCTCCAAGGCCATTTGGATTTCCTTGCGGAATTGATTCAGATCGCGCTGTGTGTCGGGGGCCAAAACCTTTGAAAAGGCATCGAACGCCTCTCCCTCGGTATCGATGTATTGCTCAAAAGCAGCAGCTTCAAGCAGCTCTTCCCAGATCATGGAACTGCTCGATTCATAGACCGCGTCATCCTTTCCTTCTGTAAATGTTACAAATGCGTTCCAGTCGGAATCGGAAAGGGTAAAGCCCGACGCCGGTCCGATGCTGTCGTGCTCTGAAAACCATTGGTTTGCAAAGTCAAAGAGGACACCGTTGAGGTAAAGCCCGTTCAAAACGTAGCTAGAATATGGGGTGTCTATCAGGACATCAGGTTGGATTCCTTTTCCGTCAACAACCGGCCGTCCATTGGTGGTGTAAAAGACTTGAATAGCAGAATCTGAAACGGCAAGGGCCGCTCCATCTTGTGCGCGATCGCCCCCGTAATCCAACCGCTGGATACAACGGCCACTTGCGGTGTAATATTTTGCAACCGTCACTTTGAGCCGGGTACCGTATGCGAGTTGCTTCGTCTGCTGCACCAGGCCTTTTCCAAAACTCTCTTGTCCAACCACCAAGGCCCGATCAAGATCTTGCAAGGTGCCAGCCACAATTTCAGATGCGGATGCCGATTGACCGTCAATGAGAATGGCAAGTGGGATGTCCGGTGCAATTGGTTCACCTCGAGTTGTATAGGATTTAAGCCATTCCTCGTTTTTCCCTCGAGTGCTGACAACCTCTTGCCCTTTCTCTACAAAAAGATTTACGATGCTAATGGACTCTTGCAAAAGCCCTCCACCATTGCCTCTCAAATCCAAAACGAGTTGGTTGATCCCCACGCTGTCTTGGAGATAACGGAGTGCTTGTCGAACTTCAAAGGATGAGCCACGTGTAAATTGCGACAGGACAATGTAGCCTGTACTATCCTGAACTACGGAACGGAATGGTACGGCGGGCAGTTTGATTTTTTCGCGGATCAGCGCGATTTCAAGGGCTTCTTCCGATCCAAAATGCTTGAATAAAATCACCACCTCTGACCCACTTGTTCCTTGCAACATTTCAGGAACCAGGTCCACATCTACATCGGCAAGAGACTTGCCATCGACCGACAATAAGACATCCCCAATTTTCAAACCTTCTTTATCGGCAGGGAAGCCAGGCAAGATATCGACCATGGTATGCTGGCCATTGAGAAATTGGATGCTGGCTCCTACACCGCCATATTCTCCCGTCGTCATGAACCTTAAATCCTCAACACGTGACTCAGGGTAATAGACCGTATACGGATCGAGACTTTGCACCATGGCATCGATTCCCGATTCCATCAGTTTCCCCGGCTGAAGCTCATCTACATAGTAGATGTTCAGTTCGCGAAAAAGTGCTGTCATGATTTCCAATTGCTTGGACATCTCAAAATAATTCTCGCGCAAAGGAGCAGCGGCTAACATCAGGAAAACGACTGGAAAAAGGACCCACTTCCATCGTCGATGAGAGGGCTGTCCTTTTCCGAGACGTTTGGATATTTCAGGAAAGAACTTCTTCATTTTCGGATGCGTCGGAGGGGAGTGGCATTTTTTTCAAGACGGTTTGCACACACAAGAGAATGGCTTCATACGTGGGCATTTCTTTGCCTGTAAAGATGAAAACGATTGCGCGTTGTTTTCCGTGTGCATGCAGTGCTTTTTCTACAGGAATTTTTTCAAGGCGCCACGCTTCTCGAAGGAGTCGTTTGATGCGATTTCGGTCAACTGCACGCTTAAACCGTTTCTTGCTCACACTTACCGCTGCCTGACAAGGCACCGCCTCGGGCAACGCTGTGTCGATAAAGTGAAGTATGACCGGCCAGGATTTGACTTTCCCCCCGTTCTCAAACACGTTGTTAAGAACGTCCCTTGATTTTAGTCGGTAGGGCCGGGCGAATGAGCGGTTTTCCTGGTAGGAAGTGGACAAGGGCAGATTTATTTGCCCAAAATGTAATGCTCAATCGCCATTGTCATGGAGGGGGCCTTCGGAGTTGGCGCCGCAATGTCGACGCGAAGGTTGGCTTCCGTGGCTGCTTTGGCCGTGGTGGGGCCAAATGTGGCTATGCGCGTTTCGTCTTGCACAAAATTCGGGAAGTTCTTGAAAAGGCTCTCAATGCCGCTCGGGCTGTAAAAAACCAATACATCGTACTTCACCTCACTCAAGTCACTCAAATCCGAACATACCGTGCGGTACATCATAGCCCGGCTGTAGTTGATGCCGACTTCATCCAGAAGTTTAGGAATGGAGGGTTTCATCAAATCGCTGCAAGGCAAAATGAATGACTCGGATTTGTGTTTTTTGATGTGCTCCATCAAGTCTTGGAAGCTTTGCTTTCCAAAGAAAATCTTACGTTTCCGGTAAACGACGTACTTCTGTAAATAGAAAGCCGTGGCTTCGCTGATACAGAAATATTTCATGGTATCGGGAACTTCAAATCGAAGCTCCTCTGCAAGGCGAAAAAAGTGGTCAACGGCATTTCTGCTCGTTAAAATGACCGCTGTATGCTCCGCGAATGCAACTCTTTGCTGTCGGAACTCCTGCCCATCAACCCCTTCTACATGAATGAAAGGGCGAAAATCGATGGTGAGTTTTTGACGATCAGCAAGGTCAAAGTAAGGTGATTTATCTGCTGTAGGGCGAGGTTGAGAAATCAGAATAGTCTTGAGCTTTTGCGCCATATCTGGATCTTGGTTGCTCGAATTAGTCAGCTAAAGAATTCTCGGTAAAGAATCCAAGTAGGGCCGATTTCGAAGGTGCAAATGTACGCAATTCCCCAGCTGAAATGAAGGGATGAGCGAACAACGACTTGCAATTGACGCAGCCATTTAAGTCCAATCCAAGCCCACCAAAGCATTAGCATGGCATGAAAGGGATGATGTTCGAACGTAAATCCGGGATTTCGAATGAGGAATAGAAAAAAAAGAACCATGAAGCCCCAGAGCAACCAATTGCGCATGTGGCGATCAATTTCCAGCCCACGTTTCACGGCTGTTTGTTCCAAAGTAATCCACCCTCCTAGCCACGCTCCAAGGGTGCGCGCGATCAAAGCGATGAGTCCTATTAGAATCCCGAAAGCGCAGCCAGACCAGACCTGGCCGGAGCCTGCAGGAATGTCGGGGTACTGTGCAACCGCCCAACACCCTCCGCATAGACTCCATGCGATGAGTCCCATGGTGTGACTGGTCATGGTTCCGCCGGTACGGGCAGACTCATCGGATAGGCGTTGCCAAACACGTTTAATATGAATGACGGTCCACATGGTGAGATTCCACTCGCGATTGAATCGAACGCGCAACAGCAAGGTTGCAAGCATACCCAAGGCCCAAGCCAAGAGGACTGGGCCATACACCTCATGTGAGGGAACGAGAATCGATTGACCTTCAAACACACTGCGAAGATTGGAAAGAATCCTTGATTTGTTCTGTCATTTCGCTTCGAATCCTCGTCTCTACTGTGCAGGAGCCATGTAGACCGGGGCAACTTTGAGGATACGCCGTCTCGTTTCGACCTCTTCAAAAATGACTTGTAACAGGTAGTTTCCAGCTGCTGCTAAAATTCCATTTTCATTTCGGCCATCCCAGGCTCCTGTCCAAGCCGATTGATTCGGGGCGATCCATGGACTTTGCGGGACCCGCCAAATAACCCGTCCAGAAGCAGAGAGAACGCAAATGTGCGCTTGCCATACGGTCTCATCTTCTCCGGGGTGAAGCGCAAAAATGACCGATCGGGGTTGCTGGCTGTGGGACATCGCCAACCAGGTGCTTTGTATGATTTCAAGGCTGGGTAGTCTCGTTTGATGTGCTGTAGACCCCCATATACTCCAACTATTTTGAGCCCCTGGGGTTGAGCCGCTCACAGCTGCACTGGACTTCCATTGCGCATTTGCTGTGGACTGCAGGCGTTCTAACGATGTTTTTCTAGGGCTTGCCCAAGGTGCGTGAAGTTCTGTGTTCAATGGTACCGTTTCGATAACATGCTCGGGGGATTTGAGATGAATCAGGTTGCGACCATATAAACTTGGCAGTGATGTGGTGATGGCCCGTGATGTAAGAAGTCGATTGGGACACGCCGAAAAGGCCCAGGGCTCATTCGGAGGGATTTGCCAATTTATTCCTGGAGACAGCGCGATCCAATCATCTGGAAAGGGGAGTGTCTCGGTTGAAACCAACCAATCAGCTGTCCCAAGAGCCGTTGCGCTTATGTTCTCCACCTCGATAAAAGGCTCTCCAAAGGCATCCGCGTCGAGAACTTCATTGAGATGCATCGAAGTGTTTTCTTCGTTTAAATTGACATCGAACGGGCGGGTTTTTAGCCATTCGATGCGTCCTTGGACATCCACGGCGTAGATAGAATCCGGGATGGGCAACAAGGCGGATTGCGACCAAATGCGATTGGCATCAGCAGAATGAAACCAGTCAATGGGTTCTTGTTGTCCGACGACCCTGAAGAGGGTGGTGTCCAACTGAACCGGTTTGCTGAATAAAAAATATGCGTCACTCGAGGTTTGTCCATGCAGCAAGAATGCCCCATCAAAAACATCTAAAGTCTGCCCATTGAGCCAAGACCCCGTGCGCTCATTGGGATCTGTTTCTCCCGGACTAGCTCCGAGAGCGTGCCCGCTTGAACCCCAGTTTTTATTGTTTTGCGCCGGCCCATGGATGTCGACACGTACAAGGCTGAATCCTGATTCCGCATTTTTTCGATGGGCATGCCAACAGGCGGAATAGTGCACCTCGTCCAATACGAGTCCCTTTCCATTGCGCAATGTCACCGTGCCCTTTTCATTCGGCAATGCACCTGGATACACAACCCTCCGTTCACCAGGTTGAAGGACACTTCTCTCATCGATTGTCAGATCGCCACACTGCAACCCGCCAAGTTCAATAGCGTCGCTGCCGTGGCGATTGTAGAGCTCAATAAACTCTCCCCAAACGGCTGAGCTCCCCCGCGGATTCGAGGCGATTTCAGAGATGACGAGGTCGCCGGGTTCAGGAAATCGTTCCATCTCAAAATCCACTTTGAATGCGAACCTCGAACCTGTGGACCAATCGGATTCACATCGTTTTAGACGGTCAATTTCGAGCTGTACGCGCTGATCGGGACGCGTTATCCGGTGGTTCCAAAACAAACGGTTAGGAAAGTGATCCTCGGTATGCCAAGTGGCGCTTTCTCTCGGCGAAATCTGCACTTCAGATAGCGGGTCAAGTGGACTGTTGAATTCGATAAAACCGTCCAACATAGAAGTAGGGACAATGCGTTCGATCACCAGCTGTCCGCTTTCAACCCAAAGCGCTGTTTCCTGGTTGCTAGGCGTGCCGGGTGTGCAGCCGTCCATGGCGTTACTTCGAATCCAGTTGACAGGGCTAGCGCATGCCCCTGGCTTTAAGACCTGAAGGGATACACCCCCATTGTCACCCTGCCACCACGACTGCTGATAATGAACAGCATCCAAAACCATCCCGTCGTTGCGAAGAATGCCCAATCCATCTTGGGAGTCATTGAAAGCAGGGGCGCCTTGGATGTATGCCTCCAAAGCACCTCCATTCAAAATGGAGGTGCTACACCCTGAGATCAGGAAGCGTTCACCAGGGAGTAAGATTCCATCCCACGGTGGGCGCGGGTTGATGGGAATTACTTCGCTGGAACCCTCATCCCACCAATTCCAAAACTGGACATTGAACGTGCGATTGGACCGATTCAAAACTTCCACCCATTCGCAAGGGGGTAGATCGTCGTGAGGGGTCGGGTCGGCCATTATTTCAGTCAAAACAACGTCGCCTCGGTTGGCGGTGTTGGGTGACGTCCACAGGACCTGGACCGTGGTGTCGGACAGCATGTTGCCATCTTGATCTGTAAAGTGTTGAAGAAAAAAAGTCCGTGCTATACCTGGGATCCAATGGGTATCGAATGGCATGTGGATTGTTTTACTAGACGTTTGGTTTTGCTGGATTTCCATGGGTTGTCCAATTGCAGAGGAAATGCTTCCGATACCCGGTCGTACTGATTCACTAAAATGCCAGGAAACGAGGGAGTCGCCTTGCCAAGAGCACCCCTCCAGTTTGGGCGCCACCGTGTCAGGAACAAAAACGGAAAATTGATCCAATTCAAATTCGATCGCATCGATGTTCGAAATGGTAAATTGAGTGGAAATGCCGATGCATGTAGGGAAAGGGTGAACGGCGGTAAAAAGGGGGAGAGGTGATGCGTTGGTTAGGGGGGATTCAACGGTAATGGTCACCAGGGAATCACCAGGCAATTGGGTCCATTCAAACCAAGCATCCATCCCTTCTGAATAGCTGCCAGGCTGAATGGATTGAATGAGAGGAAAGGACTCTCCACTGGCCATGGGGTCAGAAACCCTTCTCCAATCCAAGGGGTCTTCAGTTCCGGTTGTGCCCAGGTGAATGAAACTTCCTGGAGCAAGTGAATCGGAGTTGGCTGTCCAATTTGAGATTGGAATGGGTAACAAAGCGTTTGAGTCACTCGCATATGGAGTGAAAAAATGCAAGCGGCTGAAGTTGTTATTCGACCCGGCATAAGATTGGGACCAACGCACGCGCGCTTTTCGACCCAATGAATCATGCGGAATCCAAGCCGTATTCATGCAAGCATAGAGCCATGCATTTCCCGCTTGAGGGGCGTTGAGTTGCCAAAGGGATGCATTTTGCTCCCATTGATCCAACGTGCCTTTCCAGTGCACAGAATCTTCTTCTTGCGCGACCATTTCCCGAAAGCCCAGCAAACACCCCGTCAGGCACACTACCTGCGCGATAACACTCCAATTCCTCATCCTCTCACAATCAATGCTGCAAATCTCTCAATTTTATCAGAGATTTGGCTTACCTCGCATCAATTACACTGTTACGCTTACAAAATGGATTCTATCGATCAAACAAAACAAGGCCCCATTGATGTTGCAATCATCGGTGCAACAGGGTTGGTTGGCCAGACCATGTTGAAAGTGTTGGAAGAATTGGATTTTCCCGTGCGCACCTTGTTACCCGCTGGCAGCGAGCGCAGCGTGGGAAAAGAAGTCATGTTTCAGGGGAAACCTCACCGGGTGATGTCGGTTGCAGATTCGTTGCGTTCCAAGCCACATGTCGCCTTATTCAGTGCTGGGGGAAGTGTAAGCTTAGAATGGGCTCCTCAATTTGCGGAACAGGGATGCACTGTAGTCGATAACAGCAGTGCCTTTAGAATGGACGCGAGTTGTCCTTTGGTCGTCCCTGAAGTGAACGGGTCTGATATCAAGTCGCATCACCGCATTATCGCCAATCCGAATTGTACCACCATGCAATTGGTCATGGCGCTCAAACCATTGCATGACGCCTTTTCAATTGAACGGGGCATCGTGAGCACATACCAAAGTATTACAGGAACTGGACAGGCTGCAATGGCACAGTTGGAAGCGGAACGTGCGGGCCATAAGGGAGAGGCGGTCTACCCGCACCCCATCGACATGAATGTGATTCCGCATTGTGATGTGTTCGAAGGGAAT
>CAJWIF010000020.1 GCA_913041135.1 uncultured Flavobacteriales bacterium | reverse complement strand
CTCAACAGCCTTCGTTCCCGTCCCCGCTGGTGCATCATCCAAACGAATCCAAGATGGCGTCGTATTGAAGTTCAATCCATCGCGGGTCATCCAAATACCGTTACCTCCGTTAAAACCGGCGATTGTAATTGCAGTGTATGGATCAATGACTTGCAAACGTCCCGGGATGTTGGTCATCGTATCCCCTGGATGGAAGTACATCGTATCACAAAGCGTCGTTACGTCAAATACGTCAACAGACATATACGTTGTGTCGTATCCAACCGTATTGTAAATCCATTCTTCCCACGCTTCGACGTAAACCGAATCAACAATAGGAGTGATGTCAGCAATAACGTCTTCTTGACCAACCAACAGGCTATCCGTTACACACTCCAACTGAGCAAAGGCCTCTTGCGGGTCCAGCCAAAAATAGTCAGGGTCCTCTTCCAAGGCGTAATCTAACATGCGGTCCGGACGAATCAATTCATCATAGAATGGCAACTCCACCCCTTCCGGCAACGTGTAATCAAAATCGAGGTTTTGGTTTGCCGTTGAAAGCGTGAACGTACTATCCGTAACAGTCTCACCATATGGATTGACCAAGATGACTGCGCTTTGCGCGTCCTGGTCATCCGTGTTTTCGTAGAGCCGTACAACCGAATAAAATTGTCCAATCTCTCCTTCTTCATTGATCAACTCAGCGATGTTCTCATCGTAGAAGTTTCCGTAGTTATTGACAGCCCCTGGCCCCACTGTTCCTCGGACAAGACCTCCATTTTGCGAAGCTGCATAGTATGCATATTCGTAACCTTCAACTTCCGTAATCTGAGAAATCGCACAATCAAACCCGTCTCCTCCGTTGACTTCAACAGCTTCTTGATCACTCAAGAAATATCCACTGGCTGGAATAAAGAGTGAACCGTTGTCCTGGGTACCGCCCAACACTGCACTGCGTGCACTGTGATCCATACCGTAAAACTGCGTCACCGCAAAGTCCCGGTTGATATCGTTGTAGCTATCGCCGCTATCTGTGCTTTTGTATATCCCTCCGTCACCCACGATGTACATGTTGCCACTTGGCGTAAACATGATGTCATGAATGTCCGCGTGAACGTCAAAATCTGTCCCTGCAAAATCAAAGGCATATGCTGCCAATTCAGCTTGTTGATTGGGACCAGAGCGCCACAACTCGATGCCGCCGACGTAAGCCATTTCAGGATTCCCTTGTTGCACTCCCAACGCTAGGTCATAAATCCCTTGGTTTCTTGGAAGGGGCGTTGCTTCGGCGATGTCATTCGGCCACACATTGCTCCAAGTACCCTCTTGTGCTGCGTTACCTGAATAATAAAGCCCCCCAAACGAACCACCGCTTGTTGCAAATACAACAAAGGCGCTGTTGGCGTCATCAATCGAAATGGCTACACGCA
The DNA here is from genome assembly GCA_913041135.1 of uncultured Flavobacteriales bacterium. Lineage (GTDB taxonomy): Bacteria > Bacteroidota > Bacteroidia > Flavobacteriales_D > Sanyastnellaceae > UA16. Next base: position 24,244 of record CAJWIF010000020.1, on the reverse strand, counting down.
AACGACCGTTTCCACTTTGTGGCAACACCGTGTCGTCATTGTTTGATCCGGAAACCGAAACGAACTCGGTGAAAGCTGCATTTGTGCTTCGGTAGACTCGGCAGTTGGTCATCCCAACAAGCATATACGATCCGTCCGAAGCAATGGCCAAGTCTGAAACAGGACCACTGATATCGCCCGGACTTGCAGTCAAGACACCGTCCTCAATGAAGCCGTAACCTGCATTGCTTCCATACCACACCCGATTATCGTCATTCGGGTCAGCAACAAGAGCGTCCGTTGCTGAGAAATCTCCTCCTGCAAACTGGCCTGGATCCGTACCCTCAACCATGGAGAAGTTCTCTCCGTCGTTGGACCACCAAATACCTCGGCCACGAAATTCACTGCCTCCCTCTCCGGATCCGCCTTCATAAATGGAACCAGAACCAACGTAGAGATCGCCGTTTCCGGTGACAGCCAATGAGCCAATCACGGTGTTGTCCAAACCAAACATTTGATTCCAGTCGTTTCCGCCATTGTCGCTTTTCCATAGGCCGCCAGAAACTGATCCTGCGTAAAGAACAGTCTCTTCGCTTCCATCTTCTGGAATGACCGCGACAATCGCACGTGTTCTTCCACCGATGTTATCAGGACCCATTTCATTCCAGTAATGCTCTGTGGAACGGTCGCTTGATCCCTGCTGTGAAGCCATGCGAATGACCTCATCCCGCAATTCGTTCATGCCGGATTCATTCATTTCACCCGTCTCGATGTCGCCGCGCATCAACTTCTGGATTTCCCAAGCACCATCAGGCGTTGTCTCCAAATTATCCACCGTCCGCGGAAGGTATGAGGATGTTCCAGATTCAGAAATTGTGGCGGACTCCGCTGGTGAGAAACACAGCGTCCAGCCCAACAAAGCGAAGGTCGCTACCGCTCCGGCGGCAAAAAACTTGTTCAATTGCATGGTTACAGTTTTATTCATTCAGGAATCGAAAGATACAACAAAGGGACTGCTCTCAAAGCATCTGTAGCGACTTGTTGAGCCTGTCGTGGTGGGGCAAGGGCATGAAATTCTAAAAACCATCCGCCATCCGCACAATTTCAAGTATCAACGACTGTATGACAGACTAGAATAGATGCTTTTCAGCGTGGTAACTGGACCGAACCAAAGGGCCACTTTCTACAAAACGAAATCCCTTTTCAAGTCCCACCTCCTTCAGGTGTGCGAACACATCTGGATGAATAAATTCAGACACAGGCAGGTGTTTCGGAGTCGGCTGCAAATATTGTCCCAACGTCAGAACCTGACAGTCTACACTGCGGAGGTCATCCATGGCCTCGATCACCTCTTCTACCGTTTCTCCGAGGCCCAGCATGATTCCCGATTTCGTTTTCATGCCTGCTTGACGCAATCGTCTTAAAACCTCAAGGCTTCGATCATACTTGGCTTGGATGCGAACATGCTTCGTTAGACGCCGAACCGTTTCGAGGTTGTGCGAGACTATCTCTGGAGCCACTTCGATGACACGTTCCAGATTTTCCCATTTCCCTGCAAAATCAGGAATGAGTGTTTCCAGCGTGGTTGTAGGACTCTGGTGCCGAATTGCCCGCACTGTTTGCGCCCATATTTCACTCCCACCATCGGGCATGTCATCCCGATCGACTGACGTGATGACTGCGTGTTTGACGCCCATGAGCTTAACCGATTGTGCCACTCGACCCGGTTCGAAGGCATCTGCTTCCAAAGGTTTGCCTGTAGACACATTGCAGAAACCGCAGCTCCGTGTGCAGATATTTCCCAAAATCATAAACGTCGCCGTCCCTGCACCCCAACATTCTCCCATGTTGGGACAATGTCCGCTCTCGCAAATGGTGTGCAATTTATGCTCTGACACAATTTCGCGCACCTTTTTGTACGGCTCACCCGTCGGCAACTTTACCCGCAGCCACTTGGGCTTAGGAACACGGCCTTTCAAAGCGTTTTCAGAAGAGGATGAAGTAGCAGTCATAATCAGCGGGTCCAATTGCTTCCCAGTTCAAAGGTCGCAAACAAAGTGACAAATGTTCGGCTATTCTGTTCAAAAGAAGAAGCAAATATTTCGGGATCAAAAAGAAAGGCATCGACGGCCACCCCCGCAGTCAGAGTCCGTTGTACATGGCGTTCAGTTCCATACTCAAAATCCAAGGCATAGCTCACATGAAATCCTGGGACCACAGACAATTCATCCAATCCATACATCCACTGTGATTGACCAAATATGTTGCTCGAAAAATGAATGGAAGGGTCGTATCGCTCGGTCGCGATATAATCATAGGGGATATCGGGATAACCGATTTCCATGTAAACAGGCTTCAGCACACCCAAAGTCACACCATAACGCCACAAACTGCTCACTCGAACAGCATCCTTGCGAAGCTTTTCGCTGTGCAATTTCTGCCCCCCTCTCCAAACACGAAAGAGATACATTGAATTCACCTTTCCAAACACGTAGGCTCGACCATCCTCGTAGACGGGGTTGGTTATTTTCTCTTCCTTCGGATGCTTAAAAAGCAACAAATCTGATCCCCACCAGCGAATCTTAGATGCATTCTGATAGAAGCCACGACGCAGCGTCAATCCTCCACCTTGAGTGAACAGCATCAGCCCGTATTGTATCTCATCTGTGAGCGGAACGACCGCTGATCCGTCTACCCCATAGACAGCGGCGTCTCCTGTAGCAACCGGAGCCACATCTTCTTGAGACCAAATTTGAGCAACCCAAACACAACTCACCCAGGTAAGGCAAATCGAAAGCGTTAGGTTAATAAAAATGCGCATACGCTTGCAAAGTTAGTTCGGAAGAAGCTCGAAGCATTGCACCTTTGCAACTCTTCACTTCAATCACTCTTTGCGATGAACCAAACGACTCCACAGTATCGGCTCACCTATCACGAACCGCTTCGAACAAACATGACGCATCTTGCATCTGGTCAAGATGTGATCACGGATGCTCCAATTGACAACCAAGGTCTCGGACAAGCTTTCTCTCCTACCGACCTCGTTTCAGCCGCACTCGCGAGCTGCATCATGACCATTATGGGCATCAAAGCCAAAGACATGGGGCACCAAATTGAGAGCATGACTGCCGCAGTCACAAAGACCATGGCGTCAAACCCGAGAAGAATTGATTGCATCGACATCTCCCTGGAAATTTCGATCCCAGGAGTCACCGAGAAGCAGCGAGAAATTTTAGAACGCACCACCCGTGCATGTCCGGTCGCCCGGTCACTACACGGTGACGTCACCAAAAACGTATCGTTTGATTGGAGTTATTCGCAGACCTCCACTTCTGAATAAGCAGCGCAAGCTTGATAGCTAGTCGCACACGACGCAAACAACGCCGCTGCTAAGCAAAGTCCCAAAGTCCATTGTAAAAACCGTGACATGATGCGGTTATTTAAAGATTAGTATTTCACAAACGAAATATCCTTTCCCAAGGTTACGTTTCGATGTACCTTCCTCACATGGCGAATCCACAACTTATCACCATTCTATTCTTTGTAGTGACCTTCATGTGCGCCGCGATCCTGGTCGTACTCTGGGTTTCAGCGCGGCGTAACAAACCCACCAACAGAGAAACAGAGGGTATTGATTTAGAAGCTTTTACACGTCTGCGTGTTGAACGCGATGAACGTACCGAAGCGTGTGAACGACTGCGCAATGAGTTGGAAGCTTCCCAAACAGCCTTGCAAAAAACCATTGAACAGAAGGGGAAAGCCGAACAAAAGGCCTCCGATTTGGAATCCGGTCAAGCAGAGCGCGAAGTCCGCATGCGGAAAGAGTTTGACCTGCTCGCACGTAACATCATGGAAGAAAATGCCGAGCGCCATCAGAAAGAATTGGCCAATAGCGGTAAAAAAACACTGGAGGATGTCCTCAATCCCATGAAAGAGCGCTTTTCTGAACTGCAAAAGCAGATGAAGGAATTTTATGGTAGTGAGCGCGAACAACTCGGACAATTGGACAAGGAGTTAGAGAAGCTCTTCAAGTTGAACCAGTCCTTGCAAACCGATGCTCAAAATTTAACGTCAGCACTGAAAGGAGACAGCAAAGTGCAGGGAGACTGGGGAGAATACCAACTGGAACGGATTCTCGAACAAGTAGGGCTGAATGAAGGAACGCATTTTTCAAAACAGTCAACGGTCAAGAACGAAGATGGCAGATCGCTCCGACCTGACTTCTTAATTCACCTTCCAGACGAGAAGGTCCTGGTGATTGACAGCAAAGTGAGCCTTACAGCATACGAGCGTTTGACCCATGCGGAGAGCGATGAAGAACAGAAGCTTCAAACCAAATTACACGTCCAAAGCATTCAAAAGCACATCCGAGAATTGGGAGCAAAAAACTATGCCCAACTCTACGGCAAGAGCACGGATTATGCATTGATGTTTGTCCCGGTCGAAGCAGCATGGATGGCACTCGGTAAAGCCCTTCCCGAACTTCAAGAAGAAGGCCTCCGTAAAAACGTCTTGGTTGTATCAACGAGTACCTTGATTGCAACGCTCCGTACCATCAGCTATGTATGGCAGCAAGAAGAGCAAAAAGCCAATATCCAACGCATTGCAGAACGTGGAGGCAAGCTATACGATCAGCTCAATCGTTTCGTTGGGTCCCTGCTGGATGTTGGCAAGAAACTCGGCCAGGCCAACGCCAGTTATGACGAAGCCTTGAAACGACTGAAAACGGGAAAAGGCAGCGCCATTCGACAAGCAGAAATGATGCGCGAATTGGGTGTTCCCGTGAAAACGACCATACCGGAGGAGCTCCTTGATCATTCCGACACGTGGGGTACTGCAGCGGAGATTTCACCTTCGGACGAAGCGGAAGCATGATCCGGAGAAGTCCCTACAATTGGATTCCGATTGCGTTTGGTTGTTCCATCTTGATGACTTCATCGGGCTGTATAACCACCACGCAGACACTTTCAGCCAACACCAATCGTCCTTACGATTACGAATCCAGCTTGTTGCATCCGCGAGCGGTGATCGTACCGTTTGATCAAGATTCTGCCGATGTCTACCTCGAAGTCAAACGATCCGAATGTCTTTATTTGCGAGAATCTCCGCAAGCACCATTCGTGTCAGCGCTTGTTTGGCAGCTCGGAAACGCCTCCTTCCAGTGGAATGACACGTTGGTTTCGTTTGCCCCTGAATGGGACCGCCGGTCAGTGCGCCTCGCATGGGACGATCTGTTTCTCGAAAACGAATCGACGAACCAAATCAAAACAGTACTCCAGGATATCCTGAGAAAAACAAATGCCACATGGAATGTCTCCGTGTCGGACCCTCAAAGCAATCGTGCTGCATTCAACACCGATCGGTGGCCTTATAGCGGTCAGCATGCCGTTGTTGGTGATACCATTTTTTTTCAGGCGCCCGCTGGTTCCCTGTGGCGCCATGCCAGTATTCCAGTGCCCGAATCGATGCCTGCTCCGCCGTTCTCTTTTGTCAAGGACCGCTCAGACACGCTTCAACCCATTCTGCGTTCTTCGGTTATTGCCGACGAACAGGGCTGGGCTTCCTATGTCGTCGATGAAGGTATCAATGTGATCCTCGACGCCGTTGACACCCGAAACATCGTGCAGCGCATGCACGGCACAAAACTGCCTTACGACCAAGTCCGGGATCTGCGCTTGATGATTCAATCAAGTCGCTACATCACGGCACGCTCTGAATTTGAGCAAATGAAAGGAAGTGCCGATCCCAAGGCAGCCCTAGATGCCTTCTGGCTAAACTGTGCTAATGAAAAGGATCGAGGCTCCCAGCTAATTGCCACCTACTATGGACGTGTCGAGGAAGCCAACCGGTTTTTTAGCGGAGTATTGCCTGGATGGAGAACGGACCGAGGAATGGTCCACATTGTCTTCGGCATTCCACAGAAAATCCGAAAATCCAGGGACAGCGAGTGGTGGATTTATGGTGAAGAGGGATCGATTAACGCTGTGACTTTTCGATTTCTTAGGAAGGACCACCCATGGGACAACAACTTTTATACACTGGGCCGAAACATCCAATACCGCATGCCTTGGGACCGAATGGTGACCAATTGGCGCAACGGGCGCATTTCGCCTGACTGATGTTGCTTATTCAAGGGGTACCTTTGACTCGCAATTGTGTGATTTTCATTGTGTGAATTCTTTAGAACGGCCCCATGTCAAACGATTTCCCTTCCGGCCCCTCTGACTCAAGAGACAGACCTTCCTTTTCTTCTGCCGATGGAGGACGTCCTCATGAGAAGCGTCATGGAGAATACCGCAGTCCCGCGAAGCCACGCGGCAATGACAACCACTCGTTTCGAAAGCGCGCGCCCGAATCAGCCTCACTGATTATTGGATGGCACCCTGTTCTCGAAGCTTTGGATGCGGGCAAAGAGCTGCAACGCGTCCTGATTCAACGGGATGAAAAAAGCGAGCGCACAGGAGCCTTGCTCCAACAATTGCGGGATTTGGACATTCCTGTACAGCGGGTTCCCCGAGAAAAACTCGATCGGATTACCCAAAAGAACCACCAAGGATTGGTCGCTTTTCTATCACCCATTGTATTTCAGCCATTGGAGGAACTGATTTCCCGGGCTTATGAAGCCGGTGAATCTCCACTCTTCGTTGCAGTTGACGGCGTAACAGATGTGCGGAATTTAGGAGCAATCGCGCGAAGTGCGGAATGTTTTGGCGCAACCGCATTGATCATACCTGCTGCTGGAGTCGCTCCAATTCAAGAAGATGCGATCAAATCCTCTTCAGGAGCATTGCTGCGATTGCCCGTTTCGAGGGCGGCTCACCTCCCAACCGCATTGCAAACACTGATGGCCAACGGCATCCGTTTGGTCGCTCTCTCGGAGAAGGCTGCAGAGCCCATTCATGAGGCTGAATTGCCTCTTCCAATGTGTTTGGTATTGGGAGATGAGGAGCAGGGGATTTCATCCGAAGTCTTCCACAAGTGCGAGATGCAAGTCCAATTGCCCATGGTCGGAAAGACTGGAAGCTTGAATGTTTCGGTTGCGGCAGGAATCGCTTTATCCCATATTGCCTTGTGGAAACTCCGTCAAGAGACCGGTAACTAGTCTCTTCAAAGCGCATAATATTGTTGGAGGTGGAAATGTATTCACCCAATCACAGTTGATTTGGCTTTGAAAAACCCAATCTCCCCTCCCAGCGACTCGTCCTCTGCATCTAAGCGGTCCTTGATCTCCATTGCCTTAATTGGTTTGGGGATTCTCATTATGCTTCCGTCGTGCAACTCTCGCCATTACTGGAAAGCGTTGAAGGCCTACGATGACGCGCGTTATCAAGATGCCACAAAATCATTGCAACAAGCCGTTATCCAATGGCCCAATGATTCCATGGCATGGAGAATGTTGGGACAAACGCAGCTTTTTACGGCTGATTTTGAAGGAGCCGAAAAAACATTTGAAGAGCTCGACCAGCGCGCAATGGTCTCGAAACAAGACCGATTGGATTGGGCAACAGCTCTAATGAATCAAGGGAAATATGGCGCATCAGCCACCATCCTTGAGCCCCTGATGGTTGCGACCCAACCGGATGTTTATGCATCGGTTTTATGGAAGAAATGTGAAGAACAGTTGTTCATCGAAAGTGACCATCGTTTCTGGGGGGTGCAGTCCTTTGACATCCCGGAAATCCCTGTCGCTTCTTCGCCTCGAATCAGCGAAGGCCGGGTGTATTTCTCAAGTGAACCTTACCAGTGGGGTGAAGCCACACCACTTGCACGTATGGATCAGCAGGAGATGTACGTATTGGATTTAGCCGCACGGGATCGTCGCGTGATGCGCACTTCCCAATATTCGTCTTGGGATGTCCCCAAACACGATGGTCTTGTCAGCCTTTCTCCTGACGGCAGAGCAATCGCTTTCTCTCGCAAATCAAAAGATGGCTTGGCATGGTTCGGCGACCCCATGACCGGAGGCTACCAACTGCTCGTTGCGCAGCGAACGGCTACCGGTGACTGGACCAATCCCACCCCGTTTCCTTTTGTCGAAAAAGGATACACATTTGTTCACCCAACCTGGTCTCCAGACGGGAGTCGCTTGTATTTCGCCACAGACCTCCCCTCTCCAGAGTCACAAGGAGGAATTGACTTGTGGTATTCCGATCGAAACGGCACCTTTTGGGAAGAACCGATCAATTTGGGGCCGACGATCAACACGAAGGGAGATGAAGTTTTCCCTTCATTTGACGCAGAGGGGAAACTCTACTTTTCGTCCAACGGACATCCAAGCCTTGGAGGACTCGACATCTATTCCACTGAACGCATTCCGAGCAACTTCGAATCGCAAAGAAATTGGCGCGACGGGGATGAGTGGACTGCACCGCAGCGCATGCCATTTCCTGTGAACACGCTATCTGATGACCATTCATTTGCTCTCGCTCCCGATGGACAAACTGGTTTCATTAGCTCTGATCGCTCGGGCATTGATAAAATCTATCAAATCAAATTGCTGGAGAATTCGAAGACCTATGAATTCACCACCCTTTCTTCGAAATCAAATCACATTGTTCCGCGTGTTCCTATGGTGCTCATCGATGCACAAAATGCTTCGGCCATCCAATTTACCAGCGATCTCAACGGCTTGGCTTCTATAGCGCTCCCGCCTCATCGCAATTACCGATTGGAGATGAAGATCCCAGGGTACATCGTACAGCACCAAGACATTGCTGTGGATGATCTCCAGAGTCAAACCACCTTGGAACTGACACCGGTAAATGCTTTGAGAGATTACAATTTCATTGAATCCATGGCAGGTGGACAGCCCTTTGAATTGGCCTTGCAACATGGACCGATGGCTACAAAGCTCAACAACCGGGAGCGCGATGAGCTGCTCGTTTTGGTTGATTTCCTTCGTTTGAATCCACAGATGCTTCTCGAGATTCGAACGCACGAAGATGCCGCATCGTATCAAGATGATCTGGACAATAAAACAGGGCGCGTCACAAAATCACGGGCCATTGAACTCGAGTCCTATTTGCTCAAGCGCGGTGTTTCGTCGAAACAACTCATCGCCATCGGCAAGGGAACGAACGAATTACGGAACACCTGTGAACCTGGCATGCCGTGTTCGAACATTTGCCATGCTGAAAACCGGAGGACAGAATTTAGAATCTACGGATTGCTGCAGCGAATGCCAGGCCAAATTGACCCCATTCCATTCACCAGAACTCAGGATAACGCCACGCCAGCGCAACGAATGGATTAGAGTCTCCTTCGTGCCTTTTCATAAAACAACATCCAACAAAAAAGCCCGAGCCATTGGCCCGGGCTTTTTTGTTGCCTCCAAGTGACTTAGTCTCGGAACGATGCACCGCGGTAAACTGCAGCTTGACCAAGCTCCTGCTCAATACGCAAAAGCTGGTTGTACTTGGCAACACGATCTGAACGACTGGCCGAACCTGTTTTGATTTGACCCGTATTCAAAGCCACAGCCAAATCAGCAATGGTGGTATCCTCTGTTTCTCCTGAGCGGTGACTCATGACGCTGGTATATCCATTGCGATGTGCTAAACTAACCGCATCAATGGTCTCTGTCAGCGTGCCAATTTGATTGACCTTGATCAAGATAGAATTGGCAATGTCATTCTCGATTCCACGCGACAAGCGGTGGGTGTTGGTCACAAATAAATCATCCCCAACCAATTGAATCTTGTCACCGACCGATTGCGTCAATAGCTTCCATGCGTCCCAATCGTCCTCAGCCAAGCCGTCCTCAATGCTAATGATCGGATACTTGTCACACCATCCCTTCCAAAAATCGACCAAGTCCTTGCCCTCCATGCGATCACCCGTAGACTCGAACAAATACAAGCCCTTCTCTGCATCGTAAAACTCAGATGCTGCAGCATCTAAAGAAATGAGCAAATCCTCTCCTGGGCGATAGCCTGCCTTTTCGATGGCCTCAATGACGACCTCGATGGCTTCATCATTTGATTTCAAATTTGGAGCAAACCCACCTTCGTCTCCCACATTCGTTGAGTGACCTTTTTTCCTCAACACGTCTTTCAAAGCATGAAAAACTTCGGTGCCCATGCGCAAACCGTCAGAAAACGTTTCCGCTCCTACAGGCATGACCATGAACTCCTGAATATCAATCTTATTGTCAGCATGCGACCCCCCGTTGAGGATGTTCATCATAGGCACTGGCAGGGTATGAGCATTCACTCCTCCGATGTACCGGTACAATGACTGACCAGAGCAATCTGCCGCGGCATGTGCAACTGCAAGGCTGACACCTAAAATGGCATTGGCGCCCAGATTGGCTTTATTGGATGTGCCATCCAAGTCGATCATGACCTGATCGATGTCACGTTGGTCAAAAACATCAAATCCATTCAACTCATCATTGAGGAGGTTGTTGACGTGATCGACTGCCTTGCTCACTCCCTTGCCCATCCACTCATCTCCTCCGTCACGCAATTCAATTGCTTCATGGATTCCGGTAGACGCTCCAGATGGAACTGCGGCACGGCCCATATTCCCATCACCGGTGATGACATCGACTTCGATGGTCGGATTGCCTCGAGAATCGAGAATTTGACGGGCTTGGATTTCTTCAATATAGCTCATGATCTTGGATCAAGTAGTTGACGTTGCCTCGGGGAACACCCCTGTGGCACCTCGGCTCATTTCCGAAGCAGCGCTTTCTGGCGGAAGCCTTAAAAGCGGTGCGAAGTTAAGGCATCAATCGAGCACCACAACCCGTTCCATATTCTCGACGAACTGATCGAATAGATAGCGGCTATCGTGAGGCCCGGCTGATGCTTCCGGGTGATACTGAACAGAAAAAACAGGGCGCCCCTTTAAAGCGATGCCAGCAACGGTATCGTCATTCAAATGAATGTGAGTCACTTCGACATCCGGAGCGGTCTGCAACGAATCTCGATCAACTACAAAACCGTGATTTTGAGATGTAATTTCAGCCTTGCCCGTTAGCAAATTCTTTACGGGATGGTTCACTCCACGGTGACCGTTGAACATCTTGACGGTTCGGAGCCCTTGGCTCAGCGCCAATACCTGATGACCTAAGCAAATTCCAAATATCGGTTTGTCCGAATGCACCAAGGCTTTCACCGTTTCGACTGTTTCCAACATTGCTCCCGGGTCACCTGGGCCATTGGATAGCATGATACCATCGGGAGACCAAGCAAGCATCTCCTCTGCACTTGTAAGCATTGGGAACACGCGGACAGTGCAACCTCGATCAGTCAAACATTGAACAATGCTGCGTTTGACACCAAGGTCAAGCAACGCTACTCGTGAGTTTGAAACGGTTCCAACTGCGGGAACTGCATCATACTCAGCTGCTGTGGTTACCTCGCTGCTCAATTCCAACCCCTCCATTGAGGGGACGGCTTCAAGCCTCCTCATGAGTTCAGACTCATCGGTTCCATCGCTGCAAATGATGGCGTTCATGGCACCACTTTGACGAATGTGACGTACAAGTGCTCGTGTATCCAAATCACAGATACCTACCACAGCATCACGCTCTAAGAAGTCCTGTAACGTTCCACTCGCCCCCGCTCTACTAGCGATTGATGAGTAGTTCTTTGTAACAAGACCGGCTATTTGGACTTTCTTGGATTCTACCTCCTCCTCATGCACCCCATAATTGCCTACGTGCGCAGTCGCCATAACAAGAATTTGCCGGTGATAACTCGGATCTGTAAAAATCTCTTGGTACCCGTACATTCCTGTATTGAAAGCAATCTCACCTGTAGTAATGCCCAATGACCCCGCAGAGTGGCCTTCAAATCGCTTACCATCTGCTAGTAACAGAACTGCTGGCACTTTCGAATCACGCGTTTTACCCATGACGCAAAGATAACTGTGCGTTTGAATTCTATCGCCTCTTTGAGGAAGCACTTATCCGCAAAAAAAGCGAAGCGATGTCAAAAAAGTCGACATAAAAAAAACGGACAGCTTTTGGCTGTCCGTTTTCAATTCTAGTTAAGAGAGCTCAGTCTTTCTTTTCTTCTTCTGAAGGTGCTTCCGTTGCGTCATCCGCTGGAGTTTCCTCTGCTGCTGCAGCTGGAGCTTCCTCTGCTGCTGCAGCTGGAGCTTCCTCAACAACTTCGGTACCTGCTTCTACGACAGGAGCTGACGCTGTGCCAGCTCCACGACGAGAACGTCGAGAACGCTTTTTCTTTGGCTCAGTTCCGTATACGTCATTGAAATCGACAAGCTCCATCATACACATCTCTGCATTGTCTCCCAATCGGTTGCCCGTTCGGATGATCCGCGTATAGCCCCCCTCTCGAGTGGCTACTTTCGGTCCTACAGAACGGAACAACTCGGTTACCGCATACTTGCTGCCAAGTACACTAAACGCAATACGTCGACTGTGTGTCGTGTCTGCTTTTGACCGTGTGACCAATGGCTCTACAACACTCCGCAAAGCTTTCGCTTTGGCAACAGTTGTTGTGATGCGCTTGTGTTCAATCAACGAGCACGCCATGTTAGATAACATGGCCCGACGGTGAGCGGTCTTACGACCTAGGTGATTAAAGTTCTTATTGTGACGCATGGCTTCACTCTTTGTCGAGTTTGTACTTGCTCACATCCATACCGAATGTGAGGTTTTTGTTCTCAACCAAATCTTCCAACTCCGTTAATGACTTCTTACCGAAGTTACGGAATTTCAATAGGTCGTTTTTATTGTAGCTGACCAGTTCTCCGAGGGTCTCTATGTCAGCTGCCTTAAGGCAATTCAATGCGCGAACGCTCAAATCCATATCGCTCAACTTGGTTTTGAGCAATTGGCGCATGTGCAAGCTAGACTCATCGAATTCTTCTACCTCAACACGCTCCTCTAATTCCAAGGAAATGCGTTCATCGCTGAACAACATAAAGTGCTGAATCAAAATCTTCGCTGACTCCTGCAAAGCATCCTTCGGTGTGATGCTTCCATCGCATTCGATTTGGAGAATCAACTTCTCATAATCGGTACGCTGCTCAACACGGTAGTTCTCTACCTCATACTGCACGTTCCGGATCGGCGTGAAAATGGAATCGATTGCAATCGTTCCAAGAGCAACCTCTTCCTTCTTATTGTCTTCAGCTTGGACGTATCCACGTCCTTTACCAATAACAATTTCAATAGAGAGGCTTACAGACTCGTCCATGTTACAGATGACATGATCTGGATTCATCACTTGGAAAGCACTGGTAAATTTACCGATGTCTCCTGCAGTGAATGACTTCTGACCCGCAACTTTAACGGTTACAGTCTCTCCTTCTGACCCATCAATTTGACGCTTGAAGCGGACTTGCTTCATGTTCAAAATCATATCGGTCACGTCCTCACGAACTCCCTTAATGGTAGAGTACTCATGTCCAACTCCATCGACCTTGATCGTGGTGATGGCATACCCTTCCAAAGAAGAAAGTAAAATGCGACGCAATGCATTGCCTACCGTAATCCCAAATCCGGGCTCGAGCGGGCGAAATTCGAAGCGACCGTTGAACTCTGTAGAGTCCAACATGATCACCTTGTCTGGTTTCTGAAAATCTAGAATAGCCATTTGATGAAGGGATTTGGATTACTTCGAATACAATTCTACAATGAGAGACTCCTTGATGTTCTCTGGAATTTGATCCCGCGTTGGCACGTTGATAAACGTCCCAGACATGGTCTGCACATTCCAATCCAACCAATCCAAACGATTGGCTGTTGCACCCAGCGCGCTCGAAATCACAGACATGGATTTGCTCTTTTCCCGCACCGCGACAACGTCACCTGGACGCATGCGGTATGAAGGAATGTTGACAACATGACCATTCACCATAACGTGACGGTGAGTTACCAGTTGACGAGCTCCACGACGCGTCGAGGCGATGCCTAAACGGTAAACGACATTGTCCAATCGGCTTTCGCAGAATTGGAGCAAAATTTCGCCAGTAATGCCCTGGCGAGCGTTTGCCGCTTTGAACATATTGGAGAATTGCTTCTCCAAAATGCCATACGTGTACTTGGCTTTTTGCTTTTCAGCAAGCTGCACAGAGTATTCAGATTCTTTTTTACGACGACGTGAGTTGCCGTGTTGTCCCGGTCCATAAGGACGGCGCTCGAGCGCTTTGTCCGGTCCGAAGATTGCCTCCTTAAAACGGCGGCTGATTTTTGATTTGGGTCCGCGATAACGTGCCATATCGGTTGTTCAGTTCTAGGATTCGACGATGATGAATTATACGCGGCGACGCTTTGGAGGGCGGCAACCGTTGTGAGGAAACGGAGTAACATCGATAATCTCGATGATCTCTATTCCCATGTTATGGAGGGCACGCATCGCACTTTCGCGACCTGCACCCGGTCCTTTCACAAATGCCCGGATTTTTCTCAATCCGAGATCGTGCGCTTCGCGACCACAATCTTCAGCAGCTACTTGAGCTGCGTAAGGCGTGTTCTTCTTAGAGCCCCGGAAACCCATCTTTCCGGCACTAGACCAAGAAATCACTTGCCCAGTATTATTGGTCAACGAAATGATGATATTGTTGAAGGATGAGTGGATGTGGACTTGGCCAGAGGCCTCCACAACCACTTTCTTCTTTTTCTTGACGTTCTTCGCCATCGTCTGAATATTTAGGTGATCAGCCCCTTAGCAGGGCCAGTTAATTCGTTATTAAGTCGCTCTTACTTCTTCTTGTTCGCAACAGTCTTCCGCTTGCCTTTCCGCGTACGGGAGTTGTTCTTCGTGCGTTGACCACGCAATGGTAAACCATTACGATGACGAATGCCTCGATTTGAACCGATGTCCATCAATCGCTTGATATGGGACTGCACTTCTGAACGCAGCTCACCCTCGACCTTAAAGCCAGTGGTGATGCTGTTACGAACTGCTCCGATTTCTTCGTCGGTCCATTCTTCAACTTTCTTGTCTTCTGACACTCCGCATTCCGCGAGAATTTTAGACGAACGACTTCGTCCGATTCCGTAGATGTACGTGAGTGAAATGACTCCGCGCTTATTGCGAGGAATATCGATACCTGCTATACGTGCCATGGGCGATGGGTTAGGCTACGTCAAGGTTAACCCTGACGTTGCTTCATTTTAGGATTCTTCTTGTTGATGACATACAAACGGCCTTTACGACGAACAATCTTGCAGTCGGTGGTACGTTTTTTTAGGGAAGCACGAACTTTCATGGTGCGGTTATTTCTTGTAGCGGAAAGAGATCCGTCCTTTTGTTAAATCATAGGGTGACATGTCCACGCGAACTCGATCTCCAGGTAAGATTTTGATGTAATACATCCGCATCTTTCCAGAAATGTGGGCAGTGATGATGTGCCCGTTTTCCAACTCCACCCGAAACATTGCATTTGACAAAGCTTCGAGTATCGTTCCATCTTGCGTTATGGACGCTTGTTTGGCCATTCAGATTAAACTCTTAAACGTTTCTATTCTTCTTTAAAACTTCTTCTATCTCATTAAAACTCGAGAGAACGTCCGCTTGGTTCTTGCGCACTACGACATCGTGTTCGAAGTGTGCACTCACCTTACGGTCTGCCGTCACGATCGTCCATCCATCATCCTCATGGAAGATTTCTTTTCGACCCAAGTTGATCATAGGCTCAATGGCCAGCACCATGCCGTCCATCAAACGAGGACCATTTCCTCGTCTCCCATAATTTGGAACTTCCGGTGCTTCATGCAAACTCCGTCCCAAACCGTGACCAACCAATTCCCGAACAACTCCGTAGCCATTTTGCTCAGCATGTGATTGACAAGCGAATCCGATATCTCCGATTCGCTTTCCAACCACCGCTTGCTCAATCGCCAGCAGGAGGCATTCTTTGGTGACGTCTAGCAGCCTTTGCACCTCAGAAGCAATGTCGCCCACCGCAAAGGTGTACGCACTGTCTCCGTAAAACTCATTCTTCAATACTCCACAATCGATGGACACGATGTCCCCGTCCTCAAGAGGACGGTCGTTTGGAATACCGTGCACGACAGACTCATTGACTGACGTACACAAGGAATTTGGAAAGCCTCCATATCCCTTGAATCCTGGTTCCGCGCCATGGTCTCGGATAAACTCCTCAGCCACAGCATCTAGTTGCAATGTTGTCACTCCAGGACGAATCCTTTCAGCAACAACTGCTAACGTTTTCCCTACAAGCAAAGAACTCTCCCGAAGGAGCTCGACCTCTTCGTCCGTTTTTATATGCACGCGTCGGCCAAAACTCATTTCAGGTTATCCTGTTATGCCGCCCACAGGTGACTGTGGACGACCACGCAATTTTCCAGACTTCATCAAACCGTCGTAATGACGTGAAAGCAAATAGCTCTCAATTTGTTGAAGGGTATCCAAAATGACTCCTACCATAATCAACAACGACGTTCCGCCGAAGAAAATGGAAAAGCCTTGCGCATTCGTTACTCCAAGGCTGAACACAATCGCTGGAAGGATTGCAATCAATGCCAAAAATAGTGATCCAGGAAGCGTGATGTTTGACAACACTCTCTCTAAAAATTCAGCTGTTGGTTTTCCAGGCTTGATTCCTGGGACAAAACTATTCTGTCGCTTCAAGTCATCCGCCATTTGGTTCGGGTTGACTGTGATAGCTGTGTAGAAATACGTGAATACTACGATCATCACAAAGAAGATCAAGTTGTACCAAAAGCCATTGAAGTCAGCCAAACTTTGGATGGCCGCATTCTGTTGGAATGTTTCACTCTGTGTCAAATACAATGGAACAAACATAATCGCTTGCGCGAAAATGATTGGCATGACTCCGGCTGAATTGACTTTCAAGGGGATGAAGCTACGTGCTCCTTCTCCTTGTGGCATGTGTGATCCACCTGCCTGCATTTTTGCCATTTGAACAGGAACCTTTCGCAAGGCCTGAACCAACGCAACACTGCAACCAATAACAACCAATAAGAATGCCATTTCAACCAAGAAGAAGAACAACCCTGTATCCGGGTGAATGAATTCCTGAATGATCGCTTGTGGGAACGTAGCGATAATACCAATCATGATGAGCAAAGAAATTCCATTCCCTACCCCCTTGTCTGTAATACGCTCACCTAACCACATGATCACCAAAGTCGACGATACGAGAATAACCATAGCGCTGAACCACCAGAATGTGGACGGGTTCGCAACTGCACCAGGAACTGCTACGACTGATGTCGCCAAATAGCCCGGAGCCTGAACCAGCGTAATCGCTATGGTCAGAAAACGCGTGTACTGATTGATTTTTTTTCGTCCACTCTCACCCTCAGCCTGCATCTTTTGAACAGCAGGAACAGCGATACCGAGCAGTTGAACAATGATGGATGCCGAGATGTAAGGCATGATGCCCAACGCAAAAATGGAAGCTCTGCTGAATGCCCCACCTGTAAACAGGGAAAGCAAGTCACCCAAGCCACCGCTTCCAGAAGAAGCCATTTGTTCCGCCAAGACGTCACTATTGACTCCTGGAATCACAATGAATGATCCAATTCGGTAAACCAAAATCAACCCGAGTGTAATGCCCAATTTCTTGCGCAATTCCTCATGGTTCCAAATATTTCGGATTTGGGTAAAGAAATTCTTCATTCGTCTGGTGAATTATACTTCAGCTACTTGACCACCTGCAGCCTCAATGGCCGCACGTGCAGAAGCAGAGAATTTATGCGCCTCGATAGAAATGCCTGTTGCGAGTTCACCTCGACCCAAAATCTTGATTAGATCACGCTTTCCAGCGAGACCGTTGTCCATCAAATCTTGCAATTTGATTGCTTTCAAAGACTTCCGCTCGATCAACTCCTGAAGGGTGTCCAAGTTGATTCCTTTGTACTCAACCCGGTTCGGGTTGGTAAAACCAAATTTTGGAACACGGCGTTGAAGAGGCTGTTGACCGCCTTCAAAACCGATTTTACTCTTGTAGCCAGAGCGGGATTTCGCGCCTTTGTGTCCACGTGTTGAAGTTCCTCCGTGACCGGATCCTTCACCGCGACCAACTCGCTTGCGCTGCTTCCTAGATCCAGCTGCGTGTTGCAGATTGCTGAGATTCATGGTTAATGCTGGTTATGTGATTATACCTCTTCGAATTTCACGAGATGCGAGACTTTGCGAATCATTCCCATGATTTGCGGAGTCGCTTCGTGCTCGACAGGATTATGCAATTTTTTAATACCTAAGGCTTGAATAGTAGCCTTTTGACGCTTCGGACGATTGATGGCGCTCCGAACTTGGGTGACGATAACTTTTCCCATGACTGAAACGATTAACCGTTAAATACTTTGTGTACCGAAATGCCACGCAAATCTGCAATGTCCTTAGCACTTCGCAACGCCTGAAGCGCATTGAAGGTTGCCTTGACTACATTGTGAGGATTGCTTGACCCCAGAGACTTCGCAAGTACATCCTTGATGCCAGCGCTTTCCAAAACAGCTCGCATCGCACCTCCGGCGATAACACCCGTTCCTGGAGAAGCTGGACGAATCATGACATGTGCTCCAGCGAATTTCATCTCTTGAGCGTGAGGAATCGTTCCTTTTATTAAAGGCACCTCAACCATGTTCTTCTTCGCGTCTTCGATGCCTTTTTGAATGGCAGTTGCGACTTCACGACTCTTACCAAGTCCGTGACCCACTCGGCCCTTCTCATCTCCTACGACCATGATGGAGCTAAAGCTGAAGGTTCGTCCACCTTTGGTGGTCTTCGCTACTCGGTTGATTCCAACCAAACGCTCCTTCAAATCGGGATCTCCCGTGCGCGATTGCTGTTGCTGATCGCGGCCTTTACGTTGTTGACGTTGTTCCATCTTTCCTTAGAATTTGAGCCCTCCTGCGCGGGCGGCTTCTGCCAATGTCTTGATACGGCCGTGGTACAAGTAACCGTTTCGATCGAATACGACCGACTCAATTCCAGCAGCCTTTGCTTTTTCCGCAATCATCTTACCTACTGTGCTCGCCTGTTCCAATTTTGGAACAGATTGCGCTTCCTTATCTCCAAATGACGCTGCAGCAGCCAACGTGCGGCCTGATGCATCATCAATGATTTGAGCATAAATCTGCTTGTTACTGCGGAACACAGACAATCGAGGACAGCTAGAAGTCCCTTGGATTTTTCCGCGGACTCGGCGCTTGACGCGCTTACGAGCCAATGTTTTTTTCGTTCCCATGTGATTCGATTATTTAGCAGCTGTCTTACCTGCCTTACGACGGACTTGCTCACCCGTATAACGGATCCCTTTGCCTTTGTATGGCTCAGGCTTGCGAAGTGAACGGATTTTAGCGGCTACAGTCCCAATCAATTGCTTGTCGTGAGACGAGAGCTTGACATATGGGTTTGCACCTTTCTTCGTATCCGCGTCTAATTTAATTTCCTTCGGCAAGCGCATGACAATAGGGTGACTATACCCCAAAGCCAATGTTAAATCTTGACCTGAGCATGAAGCTCGGAAACCGACACCCACCAACTCTAGAGAGATAGCGTACCCTTCAGTTACGCCAACGATCATGTTGTTGACCAGCGAACGGTACAACCCGTGCTTCGCTCGGTGATCCTTATTATCAGAAGGACGTGAGAACGTAAGGACATTGTCCTGTAAGTCCATTGTGATTTCTGGAGAGACCACTTCCTGTAGCTCCCCTTTGGGGCCCTTTACCGTAACCGTGCTTCCCTCAATGCTGAGAGTAACGCCGTCAGGGACTGTGATGGGTGATTTACCTATACGTGACATGATGATGTTCCGTTTTTCTCTTCTTTCAATAAACTGTACAAATCAACTCGCCTCCGATGTTCATCTTTCGCGCTTCCTTATCAGTCATTAGACCTTTTGAAGTCGAAACGATGCACACACCCAAACCGTTCAATACACGTGGCAAATCAGATGGACCTGCGTATCGACGCAATCCAGGAGTTGAAACGCGCTTTAATTCTGTTATCGCAGGACGCTTTGACTTGCTGTCATAACGCAATGCAATTTTGATGGAACCTTGGTATCCCTCTTCTACAAACTTGAAATTCAAGATGTAACCCTTATCGAAAAGAATTCGGGTCATTTCCTTCTTCAACTTGGAAGCTGGAATCTCCACGACCTTGTGTCCCGCCATTTGGGCGTTACGGATGCGGGTCAAATAATCTGCTATTGGATCAGTATACATGATGCTTCTAATCGTGGTTTACCAGCTTGCCTTTTTAACTCCGGGTATCTTACCCGACAATGCCATTTTTCGGAACAAAACCCGAGAAATACCGAATTGTCGCATATATCCTCGTGGACGTCCCGTGATCTGACAACGGTTGTGCATACGCACCGCCGCACTGTTTGGTGGGAGCTTCTGGAACCCCACCCAGTCACCAGCAGCTTTTAAAGCTGCTCGCTTTGACGCATACTTAGCGACCATTCGCTCGCGCTTGCGCTCACGCGCTTTCATTGATTCCTTAGCCATCTTAGTTCTTTTTGAAAGGAAATCCGAATCCTGATAACAAAGCCTGAGCTTCTTCGTCAGTGTTCGCGTTCGTTACGATGGTGATGTCCATTCCATTGAAATACTTCACTTCATCAAGGCTGATCTCCGGAAAGATGATCTGCTCCTTCACCCCAAAGGTAAAGTTTCCGCGACCATCAAAGCCTTTGGATCGAATGCCTTGAAAATCTCTTGTTCTTGGCAGGGATACTGCAATCAAGCGATCGAGAAATTCGTACATCTTATCACGACGCAACGTTACACGAGCTCCAATCGGCATGCCTTTACGCAGCTTAAAGTTGGAAACGTCTTTGGTTGAAATCGTCTGAACTGCTTTTTGACCAACAATTCGTGACATCTCATCCGTAGCCTGCTCTACGATTTTCTTATCAGCAATTGCCTTTCCCAAACCTTGGTTTAGGCAAATCTTCGTAATGCTAGGTACCTGCATCACGGACTTGTATTCGAACTGCTTCAGCATGTTCGGTACAATTTCCTCAGCGTACTGAGTCTGGAGTCGGGGGATGTACGTCATCACTTGAGCTCCTCTTTAGTTTTCTTTGAATAACGAACCAACTTGCCATCATCTCCACGACGACGACCTAGCCGGGCGGCTGTGCCTGCGGCATCCATCACCATCACATTGGAAATGTGAATCCCCGCTTCAGAGGATTCAATACCTCCTTGTGGATTGGCTGGACCAGGCTTAATGTGCTTCTTAACCAAGTTCGCTCCTTCAACGAGAACACGATCCTTTTTACGGTCGACGAGAATTACTTTTCCCTCCTTCCCTTTACTTCCACCGGCAATGACCTTCACGGTGTCGCCTTTTTTGACTTTGTATCGTTTGAACATAGCTGATGAATTAAAGTACCTCAGGGGCTAGTGAAACAATCTTCATGAAGTCCTTCTCACGCAATTCACGTGCGACTGGACCGAATATCCGCGTTCCGCGCATCTCACCGTTTGCGTTGAGCAATACAATTGCATTGTCATCGAAACGAATGTATGAGCCATCCGCGCGGCGTACAGCTTTGCGTGTACGCACAACCACTCCCTTCGAAACGGCTCCTTTTTTAATGTTTCCGTTCGGTGCAGCGTGCTTAACCGTCACCACTACGGTGTCGCCTATGCTCGCATAACGCCGACGAGTACCTCCCAACACCCGGATGCAAAGGACTTCCTTTGCTCCGCTGTTGTCAGCTACTTTCATACGGGATTCTTGCTGTATCATCGTTGATTCCTTTCTCGTTTAATTGCGGCAGCGAATTATTTCGCCCGTTCAATCACCTCCACTAATCGCCAGTTCTTACGCTTGCTCAAAGGTCGTGTTTCCATGATCCGAACCGTGTCACCGACGTTACTAGTTTCAGCTTCGTCATGCACCATAAACTTGCTCGTCTTCTTCAAAAACTTACCATACTTGGCATGCTTTTCCATTCGCTCTACAGCGACCACAATGCTCTTGTTCATTGCATTTGAAGTCACAATGCCAGTTCGCTCCTTACGTAGGTTGCGATCGATTGATGTTGTCGTTTCAGTGCTCATGAGTTCGCTTTATTGCGTGCATTCACTTCTGTGAGCAGCCGAGCTACATCACGTTTTTTGTATTTCAAAGCCGTAGTGGATTCTAATCCCGCTACAGTGTGGTTGAATCGCAGCTTCGCCAACGATTCTCGTTCCACCTCAATCCGTTCCGCCAAATCAGCGTCGGAGAGTTGCCGAATTTCAGTCATCTCAATCATGAGTGTGCATAATCAGGTCGTACAACAAACTTGCATTTAACAGGGAGCTTCTGAGCTCCAAGACGCAACGCTTCAATAGCAGTTTCCATTGGAACACCGTCTACTTCAAACATAACTCGTCCTGGACGTACTGGGGCAACCCAGTGACTTGGCGCTCCTTTACCCTTACCCATACGTACCTCCGCAGGCTTCGATGTAATAGGCTTGTCTGGGAAAATTCGAATCCATACTTGTCCCTCACGCTTCATGTAGCGATTGATCGCGATACGAGCAGCTTCAATTTGACGCGAGGTAATAAAACCCACTTCTAGGGTTTTAATTCCGAACGATCCGTATGCGATGGTGCTTCCGCGTTGCGCCAATCCGCGCACACGGCCCTTCTGCATCTTCCGGTATTTGGTTCTTTTCGGTTGTAACATAACCTATTCTATCAATTACGAGTCCGGCGACGAGCACCCGCTGGGCGGCTGGCATTCGCTGGACGACGATCGTTCGACTGTTTTTGAGCTGGAATTGGCGACAAGTCGCGCTTTCCGTAAATCTCACCTCGACAAATCCAGCATTTAATGCCAATTCTACCGTAAGTGGTGTGCGCTTCCATCAATGCATAATCAATGTCAGCACGGAATGTGTGCAATGGAATTCGACCTTCTTTGTAGGATTCTGAACGAGCGATTTCCGCACCATTAACACGTCCTGCAATGTTGATCTTAATCCCCTCAGCTCCAAGACGCATTGTCGCTGCAATGGCCATCTTAATCGCACGTCGGTGCGAAATACGAGCCTCAATCTGACGAGCAACACTCTCAGCAACCAATTTCGCATCCAACTCAGGACGCTTGATTTCAAAAATGTTGATCTGAACTTCCTTGCCTGTGAGTTTCTTCAACTCTTCCCGCAATTTGTCCACTTCCGATCCTCCCTTCCCGATGATGACACCTGGTCGAGCTGATTTTACCGTGACAGTAACCAACTTGAGCGTACGCTCAATGATAATATTAGAGACACTTGCTTTACGCAAACGCGCCAACAAGTATTCACGGATACGCTCATCCTCTACCAATTTATCCTTGTAGTCATTCCCACCATACCAGTTGGAGTCCCATCCGCGGATGAAGCCCAAACGGTTTCCTATTGGATTCGTTTTTTGTCCCATGGTTTAGTTCTTAACGGAGTCTACAATGATGGTCACGTGATTGCTACGCTTCCGGATTCGGTGAGCTCTTCCCTGAGGAGCTGTTTGCAGACGCTTCAGCATCCGCGCACTGTCTACTTTAATTTCGCGAACAATCAAATCCGATTCTTCTGGGCGAGAACCTGAGTTCTTCGCTTCCCAATTAGCGATAGCCGATCGAAGTAATTTCTCCAAACGGTTAGACGCATCCTGCGGGCTGAATTTTAAAATATTCAAAGCCTGGAACACATCCTTACCGCGAACGGTATCGGCAACCAAACGCATCTTTCTAGGAGACGTTGGACAGTTGTTCAACTTCGCGATTGCGATGTTTTTCAACTCTTCTTTACGCGCTTCTGCAGCGAGTCTTTTACGTTTTCCCATGACGATTAGCGCTTCTTATCCTTCTTGTCCGTGTGACCACGGAACGTTCGGGTGGGTGAAAATTCTCCGAGCTTGTGTCCGACCATGTTCTCCGTGATGAAAACAGGGATAAACTGACGGCCGTTATGCACAGCAATCGTAAATCCTACAAAGTCTGGCGTGATCGTGCTTGCGCGAGACCACGTCTTGATCACAGTCTTCTTACCTGAAGCTTGCAACGCGTCTACTCGCTGAACCAGCTTGTAGTGAACAAATGGGGGTTTCTTTAGTGAACGAGACATGTCAATTACTTCTTCCGACGTTCAATGATATACTTCGAGCTATTCTTGCGCGGGTTACGCGTCTTGTACCCTTTGGATGGGATGCCATTTCGTGAACGAGGATGTCCACCAGACGACTTTCCTTCACCACCACCCATCGGGTGATCTACAGGGTTCATAACAACTGGTCTTGTTCGAGGTCTTCTACCCAACCATCTTGATCTACCAGCTTTCCCAGAAACCAATAATTGAT
>CAJWIF010000019.1 GCA_913041135.1 uncultured Flavobacteriales bacterium | reverse complement strand
TACAAATAGAGGCCATGTCCTGCCTCATCCTGCACCTTGGCCAATAGAATGGCCCTCCTTTGCAGGCTGGGTGCTCGCGTAATCCAATTTCCTTCAGGTAACATGCCAATAATTTCGCTGTGGGCATGTTGACTGATTTGCCGGATGAGCGTCTTACGGTAGTCATCTGGCATCCAGTCTTTCGCCTCGATTTTTTGATCGGCGGCGATGTAGTCTTCAAATCGTTGGTTCAGGTCCATGGCATGAATTGATTCATTGCAAATATACGGCTCCACGCCCCGTTGGTTCTTCTCGTGTTTTTTCAATGCATATTCATTCTGAAGCCGCTCTATTCTCCTACTTTTGCACTATGAATGCGTTTTACTCATTGGAGGTTATTGAAGTTCGGCGGGAAACAGAAGATTGTGTTTCCATTGCTTTAAGACCGCAGGCCTCAGACGTTGAAAAATTTGAATTTAAAGCAGGCCAATACCTGACGTTGAATGCAACGATCGGTGGGAAAGAAGTGCGTAGAAGCTACTCTATCTGTAGTTCGCCTGCAGACGGTGAATTGCGGGTTGCGGTGAAGCGCGTGGTGAACGGTGTATTCAGCAATTGGGCCAATAGTTCCCTGGAAGTGGGCGATTCGTTGGAATCCATGACACCGCGTGGAAACTTTGTATTGGAGACGTCTTCAGACGCGACCAATCAGTATGCTGCTTTTGTTGCGGGTTCAGGCATTACGCCGGTCCTCAGTCAAATTCGGTCGGTCTTGATGAGTGAAAAGGGAAGTCAATTCACTCTGTTCTATGTCAACAAAGACACGGCGAGCATCATTTTTAGAGAGCAATTGCAGGAGCTTAAGGATCAATTTATGGATCGATTGAGCGTGTTTCATTTGTTGACAAGGGAGCCACTCGAAGCAGAATTATTTCACGGCCGTTTGGATGAAGACCGGTGCTCCCGCATTTTATCGAGCAACTTAATCGACATTCAACAATGTCACGGGGTGTACTTGTGCGGGCCTGAAGAGATGATCTGGGCGTGTAAGTCGGCCTTAGAAACTGCGGGTGTAACCGAGGATTCCATTCATTTTGAACTGTTCACATCGTCTGTAAAAGCCGAAAAGACAGAGCAAAAGGCCGTTCCGGTGCAATCAGAGGGTGATTCCAAGTCACTCGCGATTGTGCTTGATGGAATCACCACCATGGTGGAAATAAAGGGCAACAAAACCATCATGGATGCCGCTTTGGACATCGGATTGGACGCCCCTTACAGCTGTCTTGGTGGAGTGTGTTGTACCTGCCGTGCGAAGATGACGAAAGGCAAGGTCCGAATGGACGTCAACTACGCGCTAGAAGCCTCTGAAACGGAAGCTGGATTTGTGTTGACATGTCAATCCCATCTGGAGGGAGAAGGCCCCTTCGAAGTGGATTTTGATCAGCAGTAAATCAATTGGGATCTTTTTCGGAAAGCTCTAACCAGCGCATTTCGGCTGCGTCAAGCGATTCCGCTACTTCGCCCAATTGAGAGCTGATTCGGCTCAGGGCCTCATGCTCGCTCGCACCAGCAAGTGCTTGTTCCAATTCTGACTTTTCTAAGCCCAACGTTTTGATGCGCTCTTCGAGTTGTTCAAATTCGAATTTCTCCTTGTATGTGCGGCGATTGGAGTAGTCGTTTCGTATCTCCTTTTCACGATTCTTTTTGGCAGTTTCCTTTTCAATGCGCTCTTGCGAGATCTGTTCTTCTCGAGCAATCCTATACTGTGTATAGTTGCCCGGATAGTCCCGAACCTCAGTCATTCCAGCTTCTCCTAAGACCCAGATGTGTTCCACCAGGCGGTCCATAAAGTACCGGTCGTGTGAGACTACAATCAAGCATCCTGGGAAGTCAAGAAGGAATTCCTCCAGCACCTGCAACGTGAAAATGTCCAGATCATTGGTCGGCTCATCGAGAATGAGGAAGTTGGGATTCCGCATAATGACTTGCAGCAAATGCAAGCGTTTCTTTTCCCCTCCACTCAGCAACGAAATGTGTAAGTGGTGCGTGGAACGGGGAAACAAGAAGCGTTCTAATAACTGAGCGGCGGTCAGTTTTTGACCTCCTTTCAATGGCATGAATTCAGCAATCTCTCGCACAGCTTCAATGACGCGTAGTCCGTCTGGAAAAGAAGCTCCATGCTGGCTGAAATGCCCAAATACAATGGTTTCACCCACGACGACCTTACCTGTTTTCGGCTCCGCAGCTTGGACAATCAAATCGAGTAGAGATGATTTCCCCGAGCCGTTTGCCCCAACAATTCCGATCCGCTCTTGCCGCTTGAAATGGTGTGTCAGCCCATCAAATAACACGCGATCACCAAAGGATTGGCTGACTTTGATGAGTTCTATAATCTTACCGCCGAGACGGTGTGGATTCAAAGCAATATGAAACGGGTCGTTCTCCAGGGATACCTTCGCTTTCGATTTGATCTCATAGAATCGATCGATTCGGGATTTGGATTTTCCGGTCCGTGCTGAGGGGGTCGAACGCATCCAATCAAGTTCTCGTTTGAATGTGCGACGCGCCTTGTCTCGAACCGCCAAGGCGTTGTCATGCCGTTCGGATTTTTTCTCTAAGAAGTAACTGAAATTCCCCTTGTATCGGTACAATTCACCATCATCCAGTTCGATGATATTGTCGCACACATTTTCAAGGAAGTACCGGTCGTGCGTCACCATGAGCAAGGTCATCTTAGCTTGAGCAAGATGCTTTTCAAGCCAATGTATCATTTCCAAGTCCAAGTGGTTGGTCGGCTCGTCAAGGAAAAGTAAATCAGGCTCTTCGATAAGGACTTTTGCCAAAGCAATCCGACGTTGCTCTCCTCCGCTTAATGTGCCAACCTGACGACTCAAGTCGTGCAAATTCAGCTTGCCAAGAACCTCTTTTGCACGTGCTTCAAAATCCCAACCGCCTGATTGATCCATGGCGTCATATGCTGTCTGAAGGGCGTCGCCTGTGGCGCCGTTCTCGATAGCCGCAGCGTAGTTATGAACGGCCTTGACGGCTTGGTTGTCGCCTTCGAACAGGGTGTCTAATATGGTGGAGGATTGATCAAATCCATGATCTTGATGCAAATAGGCCCAATGCACTCCTGCAGCAAAGCTCACGCGGCCACTATCTGCTGGGCTGAGGTTGCAGATAGCCTTCATGAGGGTGCTTTTTCCAGCTCCATTTCGTGCGACCAGAGCTGTTTTTTGTCCTGCTCCAAGCCCAAACGTGATGTCTTCAAAAAGCAACCGTTCTCCGAATCTTTTGGTCAAGTTTTCGACCGATAAAACATTGCTCTGTGACATGGACGCGAAAGTACACCTTCACGGAGGGCATCGCACGCAAAAGCCATTGTAAATTGCTCCGTGAAATGGTTTGAAACTTCCTGGGAGCATTTGACTCCAAATCAGGTGCATGCGATGATTCGACTGCGCTTGGATGTGTTTGTCGTAGAACAAGATTGTGTCTACGCCGATTTGGATGGCAAAGACTTAGACTCAGTCCACCTTTGGTCTGAACGCTTAGATGCAGGACCTGGTGAAGCTGCGGAATCTGTAGTCCGATTGTTGCCTCCGGGCATTTCGTATGACGTGCCGAGTATTGGTCGTGTGGCATGCAAAGACACCCAGCGTGGAACCGGTTTGGGACAAGAGTTAATGGAGCGTTCTGTACGCGCCTGTCAGCGATTGTGGCCTCAATATGCGGTTCGGATTTCGGCGCAGAAATACCTTATAGGATTTTATGAGTCCATTGGTTTTCATGTAGTTGGGGAAGGTTACCTCGAGGATAATATTCCTCATATCGGAATGGTCCGACCTTGGCATTCCTGGGATCACATGATTTATTTGGTTTCCACAGCAGCGCTAGAGTTTGAAGACGTTTACCGGGGCCTGGCTGATGATCATCAGTCAGTTTTAGAGGGTGGTTGGAATAAAAAGGAGGTGCTCAAACATCTGATTGCATCGGAGTCAAGTCTGTTTGCTTACATGCAGAAAAAGAGCCAAGCCTCACCCGAAACTTTGCCAGCGCTAGACTTGGAGTCTGATGGCAGAGGGGTAAAGTTGGTGCGTGATTTGAAATCGGACATCCGTTGGAACGATCCAACGGGCGGGATTTTGTCCCCGGAGGGTGTCGCCGAAGCGGTTTCATCAGATGATGACTTGATGGCGTTTTGGAATGAGTCAAGAGCATCGGGTTTTAGGAGGATGAGGGAGGACATGGCAAACGATGCATGGTGGACCGTACAGTTGTTTCGACACCCTAAGGCTGGGTACTTATCGCTTTATGATACGCTCGCTTTTATGGCGGAGCACATTCGGCATCATATCTACCAGCTCCAACGGTTGGATTCAAAACTTCAAGACAAAGGCGCATGATTTCAGTCGTCATACCCTGTTTGAATGAGTCGAAATACATTGACGCTACCTTGGTTAGTTTGCAGAGGCAAGTTGATCTCGATGAGCCTTTTGAGGTGATTGTTGTCGATGGAGGAAGTCAAGACGGAACGCGTAATATTCTGGATCGTTGGTCACGTGAAGATGAAAGGTTCCGTTGGATTGATAACCCCAAACGCACCACACCTGTGGCCATGAACTTGGGAATTGAATCGGCGTTTGGTGAAATCATCATTATTTTAGGTGCTCATGCTGAAGTGTCCAATGATTGGATCTTGCGCAATGTGCAAGCCCTAAAAGCACATCCGGAATCCGGGTGTGTAGGGGGGGTGGTCAAGCAAGTCCACGGGTCTGAACAGTCCAAACAAATCGGAGCGGCGCTCAGCACACCGTTTGGTGTAGGGGATGCTCGTTTTCGGACAGGAGGTACAGCAGGACATGTTGATACAGTTGCGTTCGGAGCATACCGAAAAGCAGCGCTGGATGAAATCGGTTGGTTTGATGAGACGTTGGACCGCAATCAAGACGACGAGTTGAATTATCGGATGCTGAAGTCCGGTTGGCGGATCTGGTTTGATCCGCGCATTCAAAGCACCTACCATGTGCGAAGTTCGTTTGCTCAACTGTTCAAGCAGTACCGTCAATATGGCTATTGGAAAGTCAAGGTCAATCAAAAACACAAGGCGGTCACCACGTGGAGACAAACAATCCCTGCGCTGTTTTTAGGAGGCATGACAGTATTCGCTATTTTTTGGTTGTTTGACCTGTTGGGTGTTTGGAGCGAATCGTGGAAGGGGATGGGTGAATCGTTGTTGCTAAGCGGTGCTGTATTGTGGTTGGTCGTTGGAACCAGTTCGGCCATTTCGGCATCATCTCAAGCACGGGATATCACAGGCATCCTTCGCGCCTATTTTGTCGTGCATTGCAGTTATGGGTTGGGCTATTGGGAAGGAATCTTTCGATTTTTGATTTTAAGAAGGGCTCCTGGGAGAAAGGCT
Organism: uncultured Flavobacteriales bacterium; assembly: GCA_913041135.1. GTDB lineage: Bacteria > Bacteroidota > Bacteroidia > Flavobacteriales_D > Sanyastnellaceae > UA16. Next base: position 22,880 of record CAJWIF010000019.1, on the reverse strand, counting down.
AGAAAGTTGACACGATGACTGCCGGCTATCAAATGCGAAGTCGTTGGGAACAAGCCTGGACATGGATGCCTGCGCTCACTGCATGTGCACTTCCACTTCACCCCAGGTTGAGCGTAATCTCCTTGATTATTTGGGGCGTCATGGCCATTTTGGGGTGGTTCATTCGGATTCCAACTCAAAATAGCAACTCAAAGCAAGGCTTGAATTGGGGCTCCATGGGCCCTGTCCTCTACTTTGTTGGATTGGCTGTTGGGATGGCGTGGACTGAACAAACGGAGGTAGGGTGGTTTGCTTTGGAGGTGAAATCCACCTTGGTCATACTGCCCATTTTATTTCATTTACAGGTACGTTGGAGTTCCAATGAGAAGTGGGTTCCCCGTGCTATTCAGTCCTTTCTTTTTGGGCTTGGAGTCTATATGCTTTGGAGATTCGCCCATGCAGCTGTGCAGTTAGATCCTGCGCTATGGCGATATGATGGTCTTGCAGGACCTTTTCATCCGAGCTACATCGCGGCATATCTCACAATGGGAATGTTCTTGATGTCTGCCAAGAGCAGGCTTCGGATTCCTTTTTTGGTCGTGGCGGCATTGTTTGTAGGCTTATTGGCATCCAAGGCAGGGTGGCTTGTGGCCATACTCGTACTTGGTGCTATGCTTGTATCATCTCGAATTCGCAGTGCTCGCTGGGATGGAATTGTACTGCTCTCAGCCGGTATGCTTTTTCTAGGTGCGATTTTAGGTGATCAAGGAAGGATGCAAGAATTCATGCGTTATGCGACCCAATCTTCATTGTATTTAGCGGATGATATGGAGGCTGAACACGGACTGTTCCAGGATTCCCTTTCAATGACAGAAGCCGTCCCTCAACTGAAGAAGCAAAGCGTGGGCTCGAGCGGAGGGCGCATGCAAGCATGGCGAGCGTCTTGGTATTTACTACGGGAGTATCCTGAAGGAGTGGGCACAGGAGATGTTGTGGAGGAATTGGTGCGTGTCTATAAAGCACAAGACTCTGATTACGCCTCGCTTAAACGCATGAACCCACACAGCGCTTATTGGCAAGCTCTGGTCACCCTTGGTTGGATCGGGGGCGTATTGTTGCTCCTTTGGTGGGGAGGTTTAGTGCGGGAGTCGTGGAAACGAAAGTCGTGGAACTTGGCCGTTTTCGGCGCCATTATCATATCCCATGGCTTTTTTGAGAGTATCCTCGAGCTCCAACAAGGTGTCGTTGCTTGGGTTTTTCTTGGGCTGCTTTTTGTTCAACAAGCTCGAGCGGACGATAAGACCGTTACGGCATCAGTATCCGAGTGACACCATTCATGTGGACTAAAGCAGTCTATTCAGCCTTCTCAGCTTTCACTGTTGCTCCGTCATCCTGAGATTCCTGTTTCTTGAGTGCAGCGCTTAAGAAGCCAACAAAAAGTGGGTGAGGTGATTCCACGGTGCTCGAATATTCTGGGTGAAACTGTGAAGCGACAAACCACGGGTGATTTGCGATTTCGACGACCTCAACTAAGCCAGACTCAGGATTCGTACCCGTTGCGCGCATTCCGTTTGCTTCAAATTGTTCCAAATAGGAATTGTTGAATTCATACCGGTGGCGATGGCGCTCTTCGATGGTGTTTTCTCCGTACGCTTTCATCGCGTTTGAATCGGAGGTTAATGAGCAGGGGTAAGAGCCAAGACGCATCGTGCCTCCCATGTTTTGGATGCTCTTTTGCTCTGCCATCAAATCAATCACTGGATCCGTAGTGTATTCTTTGATTTCAGTTGAATGCGCATCATCAAGGCCAAGCACATTGCGGGCAAACTCAATAACGGCACATTGCATTCCGAGGCAAATACCGAAAAAGGGAATTCCTTGCTCACGAGCAAACCGGACGGTGTCAATCTTCCCGTCAATTCCTCGCGATCCAAAACCGGGTGCTACGAGGATGCCGTCTAAGTGCCCTAACTTCTCTTCGGCGTTTTTCCATTGAATACTTTCGCTGTGAATCCAGTCGATTTGAACGTCAATCTCGAGGTGTGCCCCGGCATGAATCATAGACTCTGCGATCGACTTATAGCTATCTCGCAATTCAACGTATTTACCGATGAGGCCGATGGTAATGCGATGTTTCGGGTTTTTAAACTGCTTGAGGAATCGATTCCATGTGCTCAAATCAGGAGGGACATCAGAGATCTCCATCCCTAGTTTTTGCAACACGACCAAGTCAAACTTCTCCGATTGCATCAAAAGAGGAACGTCGTAAATAGTTTCCGCATCGATACTCTGAATCACTGCGTTGGGAGCAACATTGCAGAAACGTGCTACTTTAGAACGCACAGCATCAGTCAGCTCATGCTCTGTTCGACAAACCAAGATATCAGGCTGAACACCAAATTCGAGCAGTTGCTTTACCGAGTGTTGAGTCGGCTTGGTTTTTAACTCCCCAGCCGCTTTTAGATAGGGAACGAGCGTTAGGTGCACGACCAGCGTTTCTTCCGGACATTCCCACTTCATCTGACGCACCGCCTCGATGTAGGGCAACGACTCAATGTCGCCAACGGTCCCTCCAATCTCAGTGATGACTACATCATACGTTGATTCCGTACCAAGAATTTGAACACAACGTTTGATTTCGTCCGTGATGTGCGGAATGATCTGAACGGTCCGTCCAAGGTATTCTCCACGTCGTTCTTTATCGATAACCGATTGATAGATGCGCCCCGTGGTGATGTTGTTGGCTTGGGTCGTACGAACATTGAGAAAACGCTCGTAGTGTCCCAAGTCCAGGTCGGTTTCTGCACCATCTACAGTAACATAGCATTCGCCATGCTCATAGGGATTGAGCGTGCCCGGATCAACATTGATGTAAGGATCTAGTTTTTGTATGGTCACTGTGTAGCCACGAGCTTGAAGAAGCTTGGCTAGCGACGCGCTAACGATGCCTTTTCCGAGACTCGAGCTAACTCCTCCTGTTACGAAAATATACCGGCTGTTCCTTACAGTTGTTGACGAGCCAGAAATAGAGGAGGTTGTTTGCATGTTCCCGAATTCGATATAGTGAATACGGGGTATAAAGTTAGAACCATTGTATCAAAGGACGAGGCTTGTGTGAACATCTTGTTCAAATAAGTTTTTAGGCCGCTTAGTGCAGGTTTTTTGTCAACCGATCGATGGCTTTGAAGCCGCTAAAAAGTTCCTGTGCAATGATCCGGAACAAGGTGTACCCCGGGATTGCCAGAATCATGCCGGCGACACCTGCAAGGCTGCCAGCAATGCTGATAACTAGGAAAATCTCCAGTGGGTGAGCGTGAACGCGATTGGCGAAAATGATCGGTTGTGTGAAAAAATTATCGATAAGCTGGGCCAACAAGAATACGGAAAAGCCCCAGCCGATCAAGGTCGGAAGGGCGGATGGCGATCCCGCGTGGGTTGTTGCAATTAATGTCAGGCCAATGAATGTTCCAGCCATTGGGCCGATGTATGGGACCAAATTGAACACACCTGCCAGAAGACCAATGAGAAAAGCATGCTCCACTCCAATGATGTTCAGTCCAAGAGATACCACTGTTGTGATGATTGTGACTTGAATAATCAGTCCTCCGAAATAGCGTGTGAGCAAGTGCGTGGTGCGGTCCAATATGGATTGCATGCGTTCGACCATGGAATCAGGTGTGATTGCATCCAAAATATTGCGAAAAAGAGCACCGTCTTTCAAAAAGAAAAAAGCCATAAAGAGGATGGAAAAAATGGCAACGAACCCATCTCCCAAACGGGAAATCAGTCCTCCAAATAAGCTACCTACTCCCTCAAGTTGTACAAGCGATTGAATTTGGTTGAGCAGAAATTCACTGTTACGAAGACCGCTGCCGCTTAAGTCAATCCGATACAGGTCGTCATCCAACCACTGTGTTATTCGCCCAAATAAGATGCGGGCTTGTTCTGGGTCTAGGGCTTGAATGGCCGCTGCTTGCTCAGAAAAGAGGGGGGCAAATAATTGGATGAGCGCGAATGACAGGCCGATTATCATGGACAAGGCAATCGCGGCACCGATCCAGGAGGGGAGTGCTTTTTTTCGAATGTGAATGCGCTGTATTAGCAGCACAAGGGGTCTCCCGGCAAAACTCAATGCAACAGCAACCATCAAATAACCAAAGAGGGTGCGAAACCTCCAGAGAGCAATGAGCAGGATTAAAAATCCGATAGCGCCCGCGATTGGGCGCCAGTTGATACGATTTGTCATGGTAGAAAAGACTTATGATTCCGGCTTGAAGATGCGAATCATTTGACCAAATCCCTCGGAAACCTCACTCCAAGATTTTATGCTGAGTGCAGTTTGGGCAATTTCTCCAGGTTCCAATCCATGATGTTGCCTCGATAAATAGTGGATGAGGTCTGAAGTCCCAGGATTGTGGGCAAGAATGCATAAATCCGTGATCCTGTCATCGGTGTTGCAGACGTGCTGCAGCAAAATCTTGCAATTTGCGAGATATAAATCGGCATGGAGATCGCTAGACCCCGGCCAGTCTGAACGTGAGGTCCATTGAGCTAAGGTTTCCACTGTGCGTTTCGCTGCAGAACAGATGACGTGCAGATCTGAAGGGCTCACATGGAAAAGTGCATTGCCGGTTGAAATGGCTTGTTGTTTTCCTCGCAGTGTAAGTGGTCGCATAGCATCACGGGGGTGACTAGCAGCTTCAGCATGCCGGGCAATCCAGAGAGTTTTCATGTCAGCAAAGTTCGTTGATTGAGTTAATAAAAATTATTTTAGGCAAGGCTAAAAAAAGCTACATTTACACTCCATGCAGACGATTAGCAGAGAGGACTACCTCAAGGCCATTTTAAAAATTGAAGAGGAGGCAGGTTCGGTGAGTAACCAGGCCCTGGTTGAAAAATTGAACACACGCCCCGCTTCTGTGACCAACATGTTGCACACACTGGCTGCTGCTGGATGGGTCGAACATGAAGCCTATAAGGGGGTGTGTTTGACTGATTCGGGGAAAGACATTGCGCTGTCCACACTTCGAAAACATCGTTTATGGGAAGTGTTTTTGGTTGATAAACTGAACTTTAGCTGGGATGAAGTGCACCAGTGGGCAGAGGACCTAGAGCATGTTGGAGACGAAGAGTTGACCAACCGTTTGGATGCATTTCTGGGACACCCTGCATTCGATCCGCATGGCGATCCCATTCCAACGGCACAAGGTCAATGGAGTGACGGTCGCAATTTGATTCCGGCGTCCAAGACAGTCGAGGGTGATCGCATTCAATTAAAGGGTGTGGTCGACAGCGGAGAATCGTATCTCAAGCATTTGGATGGCTTGAAAATTGAGCTTGGTCTGATTTTGGTGGTGAGCAAGAGTCTTGATTTTGATGAAAGTAAAATCTTGATTTGGCCGGATGGGAGCGAAGCGTCTCTTTCGAAACAAACCCTCCAAAATATGCTGGTGGAAAAATTGAGTCGAAAAGGCAAAGAATGATGGATTGGATTATTGATTTAATGACGGAAATGGGGCCGGTGAAAGCCGCTTTGATTGCCACGCTCTTTACCTGGTTTTTGACTGCAGCGGGAGCTTCGCTAGTGTTTTTCTTCAAGGACATGCACCGGAAGTGGTTTGACGGAATGTTAGGGTTTACAGGTGGAGTGATGGTAGCGGCGAGTTTTTGGTCGCTGCTGTCTCCTGCCATCGAAATGTCAGGAGGTGAAGGCTTCGAACGTGTGATCCCTGCCGCAATTGGCTTTGGGTTGGGAGCGCTCTTCATTTTCTTTCTCGATCGTCTAACGCCGCACCTGCACATCAATTTTGCCAAAGAAGAAGCCGAAGGGCCGAAAACCGATTGGCACCGATCCACATTGCTCGTTTTGGCCATTACGCTCCACAACATTCCTGAAGGGTTGGCAGTTGGAGTGCTGTTTGGTGCTGCAGCCTTGGGAATGGACGGCGCAACGGTTGGAGCGGCGGTGGCCCTGGCCATTGGTATAGGCATACAGAACTTCCCAGAGGGATTGGCGGTTAGTATGCCCTTACGGCGTCAAGGTGTTTCGCGCGGTCGCTCGTGGTGGTTTGGCCAGCTTTCAGCAGTCGTCGAGCCCGTAGCGGGAGTTGTGGGAGCTTTGTTGGTGATGCAAATTCAACCCATTTTACCGTATGCACTTGCTTTTGCTGCTGGTGCGATGATTTTTGTGGTCGTCGAGGAGGTCATTCCAGAAACCCAGCGTGATCGCTACACCGATTTTGCTACCCTTGGTTTTATCGGTGGTTTTATGGTCATGATGGCATTGGATGTTGGCCTCGGGTGAGGCGAACTCCTTCAGTCAAATGCCATGGTAAGACCAGCAAACCAACCTGAGCTCATCATGAGCAAGGTGTGATTGGTTTGAGGAACTTGATTCCAACGATTTTGAAGTTCTTTTTTGGAAACGATGACTTCTAATGAAGCATGTTCACCAAAGCATGCTGAGACAAAATCGGACTCCAATGCCGGCATTTTCTTGTGCTTTAGGACGTCGGGGTCATAATAAATGATGGCATGGTCGGCACTAGCCAGCGCATCCAAGTAAGTTGGCAAGAAATCGCGGTTCAGACTTGAAAAAGTGTGGAGTTCAAAGAAAGCAGTGAGGGGACGTTTGGGATACGAAGCTTTGACTCCTATGACGGTCGCTTTTACTTTTGAAGGGGCATGGGCAAAATCCCTAAAAGCATGGAATGTGGAATTGGAGTGCAAGGGTTCCAAACGCCGAGAAGCACCTGTAAAGTCTGCAATGCACCGATCAAAATCAGTCGCTGAAATGCCCAATGCGGAGGTCAAAGTTCGAGCTCCAGCTACATTTTGAATGTTGTGAGATCCCACGAGTCCCGTGGTCATCGTCGAGCCGTCCGGCCAGCTAACCTCCATGGTTCCCGATTCTTTTGGAGAGTGAGGAGGCGTCTGGTAGGGAATTAATTTTACATCAGGACGATGTGCTTCCTGCATTAAAGATGCTAATGTGGGATCATCTTGGCACCAAACGAGCGTCGCATTGGGGACAAGAGTTTCTATGAATTGTCGGAATTGATCGAGATAAATTTCTTCTGAAGCAAAGACATTGATGTGGTCCCACGCAATGCCCGTCAAAATCGCAAAGTGCGGACGGTACCAAAAAAACTTGGGCCTCCGATCGATCGGAGAACTGAGGTATTCGTCTCCTTCAAAGATGGCGCGATTCAAATCGGGATTCAATAATACCATCCGATCAAAACCTTCGAGTTGCGCGCCGACCATATAGTTCACGGGTTGGTCGAGTTTTCGGAGGACATGCAGCACCATGGAGGTGATGGTGGTCTTTCCATGTGAACCACCGATGACAATCCGCTCTTGTTCAGCGGTAGCATTGAACAGAAATTCGGGATAAGACTGCACCGCAATGCCCAATTCCTGAGCACGCAACAGTTCGGGGTTGTCAGGCCGGGCATGCATGCCCAAGATGATGGCGTCCAATTCGTTGGAAATGCTGTCGGGAAACCAGCCGTCATGGCTTGGAAGAAGACCGGCCGCATGCAGTCGGCCTCGCGAGGGCTCTAAAATTTGATCGTCTGAACCTGTAACATGGTGGCCCGTGTCATGAAGCGCTAAGGCCAAGTTGTGCATGGCGCTGCCTCCGATGGCAATGAAATGAATCCGCATACTGCAAGTTGGGGAGAGATGGACGCTCAATTTTCGGAGCGATGGGATAGATGCAAACACCTTAGCTTTGAAAGCAAACAGGGCATTGAGAATGAAGAAGTTCACTCCATTTACTGAGTTCATTTCTGCAATTCGTGCTCAACGGGATGCTTATCGCTGGATTCGTGATCACAACCACCAGGTGTGGTATGCCTATGCAGCGGCCTTTGCAATCATCCTCGTGAGTTTGAATTACTGGGGGATGCAAGTTCTACACGACTGGATGAAGGTGCATTTGAATCAGGCTGCTTTGCGTTGGTTAGACGCTGCAATGCCGGAGGAATCTGGTTTCTCTAAATGGAAAACAGAAGCGACTGAAGTAATCTTGTTTTCTTTTGATGCGGTCTACTGGATATTCATGTTTTGGTTGAAAATCAAAGTCACCAAATACATGATTATCGCAACTGTAGGTCCATTGATATCATGGGTTTCAGAGCAAACTGAGAATGAAATCACAGGCATTCAATATACTTTTAGCTGGCGGGTTTGGATCAGAGATCTTTTGCGAAGTGTGGCATTTGCGCTGATGTTTTTCATCATTGAAACGGGTTTGTCGATATTCCTCTTTATTGTGATTGCCCTTTCTTGGCTCCTTATTCCATTCGCTGCCCCGGTCATTTCGATGTTGGGTATGATAGCGTTGGCACTGGTGAGTTCGTTGGTGTATGGTTTAACGGTGTTCGATCCGATTTGGGAACGGAGGGGCATGGGGTTGGGTAGCAGATTGAGACAAGCTTGGTCCTTGAAATGGAAATTGTTGGGCGCTGGCTTGCCATTTCATTTGTTTATGACCGTTCCGGTGGTGTCCATTGTTTTAACTCCGATAGTGCTCCCTATCATTAGCTCGGTTGGGGCCGTTTTGTCCCTGGGCAAGAAGGATTTGACCGGAAATGTGGAGTAGAGTACGGTCTGATTTTTAAGAAATACGCCGCAGTTCCAAGAGGCTTTGAAGCTTTGCTCCGATCTTTTTGCTGGATTGATTCAGAGTGGATGAAACGAGAAAAGAGCATATGAACGGCTTTTGGGCAGGTGCTTGAACTTGAATGAGTAAGGCTTGTAACAGGGTTGGGTGTGGCTTTGCTCCTTCGGTTCAAATTATCCCAACAGGATGAATCAACGAAACATGGACATTTTACTTGCAAAAGATCATTTATAGTCATCCGAGCTATTGCGGAGGTATTTCAATCTTTCTTCATGCGTGTTTTAACCACCGCTTTTGTACTTGGCATCTTCTTTTCTGCTTCAAGGCTTTTCTCGGCCAGTGCTGGAGAATTGGTATTCTTTGAGAATGATGTTATGGCTAATCCTGTCAAAGGTGAATCATGCAAGTTGAGTATTGATCGAATAGGAATAGAAGAATACAATTGCAATGAAAAAAGCCCCATGTAAATTCGTGTATGGGAGCTTTTGTTTCAATCAATCAGGCAATCACTGCGAGACCCACTCAATCTGAGCACCCAACACCTCGAGGTCGTCAAAGAATGCGGGGTAGCTCTTGGCTACGCATTCTGCGTCTTCAATTTCAAGGGCTCCAACACCGGCTATTGCCAAAACGGCAGCTGCCATTGCTATGCGATGGTCGCCATGACTCGAAATGCGAATGGGTTTTGAAGCGGACGTTCGATTCCAGGGGTGAATGCGCAATTGGTCCCCGGCTTCATCATGTTCCACGGAAATGCCCAATTTCTTGAATTCTGTGATGAGCGACTGTGCTCGATTGGATTCTTTGTGGACCAAGCGATGGGCCCCTCGCAGCACGCTAGGCTTCTTTGCAAAGGCCGCCAAAACGGCTAGAGCAGGAAAGAGATCAGGGGAATCGGTTAAGTCCAAGTTGAACGCCCTCACGGGACGTTGCGCGATTTGCACTCCATCGTCCGAACCGGAAAGCGCCCCCCCAGCAAATAGCAGGGCTCCGCGAATTGCTTCGTCTGCCTGAGGGTACAATGAGTTCAGGCCTTGTATCTCAATGGATGTCTCAGCCGCTAACATGCCAGCGACGAGTAGGAAAGCCGCTGCTGACCAATCACCATCTACCGTCGTTTCAAAGCCTTCATAAGACTGTTTTCCCGAGATCTTAAACGCGTCAAAGGCATCATTGACGTGGACTTCAATGCCGAAATCTTGCATGATGGCACAGGTCATTTCGATGTACGGTTTACTCACCAAGTTGGTCACTGCAATTGAGGAGTCATGATCTGCCGTGGCCAAGGTCATCAAGAGCCCTGTCAAATATTGCGAACTGACAGAGCCGTCGAGGTCGATTTGACCACCCTTGAGTGGTCCCGAAACCATTAAAGGGCAGAGCCCATCCGTGCTAACGAATGAACCTCCCAATGCTTCGATGGGCGCTTTGAGGGCGTCCATGGGTCTTTTGTTCAAGGTTCCCTGTCCTTCCAACCGGATGGGCGCGGCTGCAGTGGTCGCTACCGATGCGAAAAGTCGAGCGGCCAATCCGGATTCTCCGGCATCGATGGTGTTGGATCGGTTTTGCAAAGGCACACCATGGCCTGTAATCCGTACGCTGGACTCTCCAAGCTCAATATCTGCTCCCAGCGTGGCAGCCATGTGCAATGCCGCAGTACAATCATCCGAGTCGGAAACATGGTGAATCGTGGTGGTGCCCTCCGCCAACAATGCGCCAGCAATCAGACGCTGCATGACCGACTTAGAAGCCGGCGCATGAACGGCGCCAGTAAGTCGGGAGGGCCAGACGCGTAGAATCATGGAAGCATTGGTTTCGTGCCCGTATAAATCGATGCAATCCCACCGGTTAGTTTGATTTGCCGACACTCCTCGTATCCCGCCGCACCCATCCGATTCATGAACTCGGGGCCTTCAGGGAAGGCGGCAACGCTCTCGGGCAAATACGAGTAGGCCGCGGCATCCTTAGAAACAAGCCGGCCAATGGTGGGCATGATGAATTTGAAGTACAGCCCAAAGAGTTGCTTCATCGGAAAGGTTTTGGGTTTCGAAAACTCCAAAACCAGCCCCATTCCACCGGGTTTAAGTACTCGGAACATCTCCAGCATACCTTGGTCGAGGTTTTCAAAATTGCGCACGCCGAAAGCGACGGTATAGGCGTCAAAGGTTGCGTCGTCAAAAGGAAGGTCGGCGCTATCTCCTTCAATCAGTTCGATGCGATCATCCCATCCGCGTTTGGCGACCTTTTGACGGCCGACTTCCAACATGCCTGGTGAGATGTCAACTCCAGTAACGCGCGTGTCTTTCAAGTCCATGCGCAAAGCTTCTATGGCAAAGTCTGCTGTTCCTGTGGCCATGTCCATCAATCGGAAAGGTCCTGATTTCCCCTGCCAATGGCGCTTGAGAATACGGATGGAGCGTTTACGCCAAAGCACATCGATGCCGAATGAAAACAAGTGGTTGAGAAAATCATAGCTGTGCGCAATGTTGTCAAACATGCGAGCGACTTGTTGCTTTTTGGATTCGGCATCCGCAGAAGCATACGGTGTGACGGGTGTTCCCATTGAGTGATTTAGCCAACCATGGTGTGGCCTGTTGGGTATTTGATGTGACGTTTGATGTACTTACCGCCCAACGCAAACGCAACGGTGAGGGTGCCAACACGACCTATGAACATGCTCAAAATGACAATCACCTTTCCCGCATTGCTCAGCATGGGGGTGATACCTGTGCTCAATCCAACGGTGCCAAAGGCACTGATTTCTTCGAAAATAAGATCCAAAATTCCGCGGTCAGGCATGTCTAAAATCGATGATTCTGTAATGGTTAACAGAAAAATAGCGATGGTGTTTCCTGCCAAGAAAAATAGCAAGACACTGTATGCTCTTGACCGTAAAATTTCAGGGATGGTGCGCTGGAACAACTGGACGTGATCCAAACTTCGAATGGTTCGCCAAACATCAGCCAATACGATAGCGAAAGTTGATGTTTTGATACCGCCGCCAGTGGAACTAGAGGATGCGCCGATGAACATGAGGATAATGAACAAGAATAGCATAGGGATACCAACCGTTCCGATATTCACGGTGCTAAAACCGCTGGTTCTTGTGGTGCTTTGGAAAATAGCAGTGGTAAACTGTCCAAAATAACTCATGCCGCTAAGCGTGTTTTCTTGCTCTAAAAACCAAAATCCAACAGCGCCAAAAGCAACCAGACCAATGGAAAAGTAAAGCGCAATTTTAGTGGCAAAGTCAATCTTCTTCCAGGGCTGAGCCATGCGTTCTCTCAGCCTCGCTGGATCAAACAAATCGAATATGGCCACCATGCCCAACGCTCCGAAGAACACCAAAAAGGTAACAATCCAGTGAACAGACCAATTTTGGACGACAGATTCGTTGACGAATCCGTCTGTGAAAAGGGTGATCCCGGCGCTATTAAAGGCGGAAATGGAGTGGAAAATCGAATGAAAAATGGAGCTGCCGTTGTGTTGGAAAGTCACGCCTGGTCCCCAGGAGAGATACAAAGCTAAAGCTCCTATCACTTCGATTCCCAAGCACCAGAGGAGCACTTTGCTCAACATGCTCGACCCTGAATTGTAATTGTCTCGATGGACAAAATCTTCAATGACATCATGCTGCTTTACGCCGAGGCCAAATCGTGCTGCGAGCATGAGAAAAGAGCCGAATGCAATCAAGTTTAAGCCGCCCAATTGGATGAGCAGCAGCAGGACGACTTGTCCTTTGAATGTGAAAAAAGTTGCGGCATCTTCAACCATCAAGCCCGTGACGCAGGTTGCACTTGTGGAAGTGAAAAGAGCGTCAATGAACGCCATGCTGTTTGCAGCGACGGTCATTTCAGGGAGCATCAGGAGCACGGTACCGATGGTGATAATCCCAAAAAAGCTAAGGATAAAGATCAACGCAGGATTCAAACGAAAACGTGGCAAGATGCGTCCCTGTCGCAGCAATTCAGCAGCAACAACCGTGAAGAAATAGCCTTGAATAAACAGTGTGTAAATATCTTGAATGGAGCCAACTCCAAGGCCCTGAATGAATCCGCCAATAAACAGTTTTCCAGTCAAAAGGTCGCTCGTTCCTTCAATGATGAGGATGCTCATCACCAAACATTCGAACCAGGTTTTTCGAATGAATTGAACGGGATGAAATTCATAAAGCACCTTCGTGACATACTGAAAAACGTAGAAGAAGAACGAGGTCTTGACCCAAGAAAGAAGCAGCGTTGCTGTTTCACTGTCATTTGGAAAGCCATAGTACATGGCCAAAACGACGAGTGTAGAAGCGGAAACGAGGAGGTTGAGAATTTTTAATATGGAGAGTACTTGCCCTTTGGAGCTGTACAAAACCACATTGACCCGTTCTCTGAATTCCTGGAAGTTCATGCGCTTGGGCGAGAGGGGACCGATGTGTGATTCGATTCCCACTCTGAGATGAGTTGCTCCTTGTTGATGGGGACAACACCTACTTTTTCACAAACGAGACCTCCGGCTAAGTTGGATACTGCAGCGAGCTGGTCAGCGGGAACATGCATCGCGAGCATGAGAGAGGCCACGGCTATAACAGTGTCTCCAGCTCCACTGACATCGTTGATTTCTCGCTGAAAAGCAGGGATGCGTTTGTGGGAAACACCTTGATGAGGCGCATGCATCCAGACACCTCGTTCGCTGAGTGTCACCAATACATTCTGAACATTGAGTTGGGAGGTCAATTGGTCAATAGCCGCTTCAATCGCTTGATCGTCTTCTTTTCCAATCAACGCATTCAGGCCTTCTCGCAGTTCTTTCAGATTGGGTTTGAACAAGTCGACCCCGCGATACGCGTGAAATTGCTTGAATTTTGGATCGACCGTCACAGGAATATTCCGTTGATGAGCAGCCTCAATTAAGGCTGCAATTCCTTCCGGAGTAAGCACGCCTTTGTCATAGTCTTCAAAAATTACCACATCGATGGTCGCAGAATCGAAAAGTTGAATGCATCGACTCACTAGTGTAGCACGGATTTCAGCGTGAATGGGAACAACGGTTTCTTCGTCCACACGAAGCAACTGCTGGCCATTGCTGATGACCCGTGTTTTGATGGTCGTTGGTCGCGATGAATCAGCAACGATGCATGAATCTCCAATGCTGAGATTATCGAGTAAACTTCGCAAATGTTCGCCTGCCTCATCTGTTCCAATGACCGATGCCAGATGGACCTGAGCCCCCATCGATAACAGGTTTTTGGCTACGTTAGCAGCACCTCCCAATCGCCTGTCACGGGACTTCACATCCACCACTGGGACAGGGGCTTCTGGTGAAATGCGATTGACGTCACCAATGAGGTAGGCATCGATCATGACATCTCCGATGACCAAGGCGGTCAAATTTCGGCACTGTTGAAGAGCTTGACTGGCGTCCATGAAGCGAAGTTAAAGCAGGGAGGTCATTGGAGCACAGATACCGCTTCTGCGATTCGACGCACAGCCTCTAAGAGTTGTTCTTCGGAGGCAGCATATGAGAGGCGAATGCACTCGGGAGTGCCAAAGGCAGATCCCGCGACTGTCGCTACATGCGCCTTTTCAAGTAAATACAGGGAGAAATCTGACGAGTTGGCAATAGTGCCTCCAGCATGTGATTTCCCAAACAACGAACTGACATCTGGAAAGAGGTAGAAGGCGCCCATTGGACGGTTTACTTTGAATCCAGGTATGCTGGACAGTCCGTCAATCATGAGGTCTCTTCTCTGAAGAAAGGCAGCTTTCATTTCATCTGCAATGCTCGGGTCGGCATCCATCGCAGCTCCAGCAGCCACTTGAGCAATACTGCAAGGTGCGGAGGTTACCTGGCCTTGAATTTTTGTGCAGGCTTTAGCGATCCAATGTGGAGCGCCGATGTAGCCCAAACGCCATCCGGTCATGGCAAAGCCTTTGGAGACCCCGTTCACCGTGATGACGCGGTCTTGAATGCCTTCGATGGCTCCCAATGAAGCGTGTTTCCCTGTGAAATTGATCAATTCGTAAATCTCGTCAGAAATGACAAAAACATGGGGGTTTCGAATCAACACCGCTGCCAAGGCATCAATCTCTTCCTGCGTGTATACGGATCCGCTTGGATTGCATGGCGATGAGTAAATCAGCAGTCGGGTGTTGGCATTGATGGCCGCTTCCAATGCCTCGGGGTTGATTTTAAAATCTTTTTCAATTCTCGTCGGGAGGATGACTGTTTTCCCTCCAGCAAAAGCCACCATATCGGCATAGCTCACCCAGTAAGGTGCCGGCAAAATGACTTCCTCTCCGGGATCAACCAATGCCAATACCACATTGGTAATGCTCTGTTTTGCTCCATTGGAGACGACAATTTGATCGGCGTCAAAATGCAGACCGTTGTCTCGTTTGAATTTGCGGCAGATGGACTCTCGTACGCTGAGAATTCCGGGGACAGGAGTGTAATGGGTAACGTTGTTCTCAATGGCCTGAATCCCCGCGTCTTTCATCGGTTGTGGTGTATCGAAATCAGGCTCGCCAAGAGATAAAGAAATGACGTCAACACCGGAGTTTTTGAGCTCCGTTGCTTTGCGCGCCATGGCAATCGTTGCGGATTCTGATAAACGATTGAGAAGGGAGGAAGGACGTTGATCCATTGAGTCGATTCAAATTGAGACACAAAGTTAAATCCGGTCAAGATGCGCACGTCCAAAGCACATCCTTTTTTCATGACATCGTTGTGGATGAAACACCTTCTACAGCCGGGATTTTATTTCGAGGGAAATCAGCCAAAGGCCGATGCACGTGAACAGTCCGTTGACAGGCAGTAAGGCGAATCCAAAGCTGAAGCCGTAGTGACTCTTTAGCCAGGATTCCAGCGCAAAGCAAATGAAAGGGGATAGCAGTGCAACCAACGGTATCCACATGTCGTTTGGTGAGCGTTTGCTGATCAAACCAAAGGCAAACAAACCAAGTAACGGGCCATACGTGTAGTTGGCTGCAGTGAAAATGGCAGAGACTACTGAGGTGTCTTCAACCGAAGAAAAGGCCATGATGACACCAAACAAAACCACTGCGACCAGGCCGTGTACCTTTTTACGGATCGCATTTCCACGGGATGGCTCCATCGATTCCGTTTGAATCAAATCCACACAGACAGAGGTGGTCAAGGCGGTCAAAGCACTGTCTGCAGAACTGAACGCCGATGCAAGCAGACCAATGAGAAAGGCGATGCCGACACCCACGCCGAGCGAAGCATTCAAAGCGATGGTTGGGAAAAGTCCATCCGCTCGTTCGACATGCAGTCCGGTTTGTTCCGCATAGGCATAGAGCAGGACACCGAGAGAGAGAAACAACACGTTTACACCCACCAAAACCAAAGAAAACGAGCCCATGTTCCAACGGGCTTCTTTCACGTTTTTACACGCAAGGTTTTTCTGCATCATATCCTGGTCCATGCCGGTCATGGCGATCGCGACAAAAGCACCCGCTAAAAAATGCTTCAGTGCATAGTTAGGCGCTTTCCAATCGTCTAGAACCCACCAATGACTCCAAGGGGTATCACGAATGTGGCCGGGAAGCTGTCCCAAGTCCCAATTGAGCTCACGGGCTAAGACCACCACGGCGAGAACCACCGCAATCAACATGGCAGCCGTTTGAAGGGTATCCGTCCAAATAATGGTACCTATCCCGCCTTTGCGCGTGTAGCCATAGATGACCCCTATGATGGTAGCGACCGCCAAGGCCAATCCGATGGGGACTTCTCCAATAATTGGCAGTGACCAATGAACATCCCATCCCAACGGGGTGAGGACAAACATCTGAACTACCAAAGCCACCAAGAACAAACGAAAAGAGGCGCCAATGATGCGCGAAAGGATGAAAAAGGAAGCTCCCGTGCGGTATGCTCTTGGCCCAAATCGACTTTTGAAATAGCCATAAATACTGGTCAACCCCAACCGATAATAAAGCGGAAGCAAAACGGCCATGATAAATGCGTATCCTGCGAGATAGCCCAATACCATTTGCATGTATGTGAACCCTTGGGTACCCACCCAGCCTGGAACACTGATGAAGGTCACACCACTTAATGATGCCCCTAACATGCCAAACGCTACGACATACCATGGGGCGCTTCTACCGGCGAGAAAAAATTGCTCAGATTCGGAAATACCGACCGTTTGTTTGCTTGTTCGATGTGCGATGAACAGCAAGAGCATGACATAACCGACGAAAACGGAAAGGACCAAGATTGGATTCATGGTTCAAAGATGCGGCAAGCCGTAACTTTGTCGGCATGGAATTGCCTTCTCGTCTTATGGAAACTGCTGTGGACCACATGGCGTCCCTTCCGGGAATCGGTCGAAAGACTGCGCTGCGGTTGGTGTTGAACATGTTGCGGAGGTCTGAAGAACAGGTGGAAGCTTTTGCAGAATCCCTGGTCTCACTTCGGCAGGGGATACGTGGATGTCAAATTTGCCACAACCTCACTGAGCAGGACCAGTGTTCCATCTGTGAGGACGCAGCCCGAGACGATCGATTGATTTGTGTTGTGGAAGACTTGAGAGATTTATTGGCCATTGAAAGTACGGGGCAATTTCGCGGGCTATACCATGTACTAGGGGGTGTCATTAGTCCCATGGACGGAACGGGCCCCAATGATTTGAACATCGAATCACTCGTGGATCGGGTCACTTCATCTCCAATCGAAGAAGCCAAGCAGCTCGAAATTATTTTTGCCTTGCCCACGACCATGGAGGGTGAAACTACCGCCTTTTATCTTTTTCGGAAATTAGCGTCCTGCGATGTACAGGTGACTGCGATTGCACGCGGTGTGGCTGTAGGCGACGATTTACAGCATGCGGATGAAGCCACTTTGGTGCAGAGTATTCGACAACGTTTGCCCTACACGCAATGAGCAACTGTGGCTGTGCGTTGTGGTGTAAATTTGAAGCATGTGCCGTCTCCTTGATTTGTTAAGCGACTAAGTTCATGGACCTTTCCATTGTCATCGTCAATTACAACGTCGAGCACTTTCTTGCTCAATGTTTAGCATCCGTCCGAAAGGCAACGGACGTGTTTGAGGCCGCCGGCTTTCAAGCGGAAGTGTGGGTGGTAGACAACCGCTCCGTCGACGGTTCTTGCGGCATGGTTCGGCGGGACTTTCCAGAGGTTAAACTGCTCGCGTTGGAAGAAAACGTGGGGTTTTCAAGGGGCAACAATGCGGCTGTGCGGCAGTCAAGTGGAGAGTGGGTGCTACTGCTCAACCCGGACACCGTCATCCCTGAAGATGCATTGGTTAAAACACTTGCTTATGCTCATGCCCGCCCACAACTGGGAGGATTGGGTGTTCCCATGGTGGATGGCCAAGGCCGGTACCTTCCTGAATCAAAACGTGGGCTTCCATCTCCATGGGCTTCGTTTTGTAAGATCTCGGGAATCTATCGATTGGCACCGAAGTCATCTCGTTTTAATCAATACTACCAAGGACATTTATCTCGAGATCAGGATGCCCAAATCCAGATTTTAAGCGGTGCGTTTATGTGGATGCGCCGTAAAGCATTGGATCAGGTTGGTTTGTTGGACGAGCAATACTTTATGTACGGAGAAGACATCGACCTCAGCTGGCGCTTGCTCAAAGGAGGTTGGGAGAACCACTATTATGCGGGGACTTCGATCATTCATTACAAGGGAGAAAGCACCAAGAAGGGGTCGTTGAATTATGTGTTGGTCTTTTACAAAGCGATGCTCATTTTTGCCAGAACACATTTTGAAGGCAGTGAAGGGAAGGTGTTGTTGGCCTTGATTCAAGTGGCGATTTATTTCAGGGCGGCTTTAGCCATTTTTTCGCGCGTGGTCAAAAAATGGGCGTTGCCAGCAATGGAGCTTTCGTTGATTTTCGCAGGATTGGTGGCCTTGATGCAAGTGTATAGCACCCAATCTGGTATTGTGTACCCCTGGAAATCGGCAACGGTAGCTTTGGCGGTATATGCTTTAACATGGATGTCTTCTGTGTGGTTAAGCGGTGGCTACGATCAACCATGGCGGGGTACGCGCATTCTAAAAGGCGTTGCCTTTGGCAGCTTGGTGTTATTTGCGGTCTACGGGCTGCTTCCTGAATCGTTGCGATTTAGTCGAGCCATCTTATTGGCCGGTTCAGGAATTGCCCTGACGGTGTTCATGGTATTTAGAAAAATAGTGGGCGGCCCAAATTGGAAAAATCAACAAGCTCATAGAAGGTTATTTGTATCTGGGCCTGCGGACTTAGAGCACTTGGTTGATCTTGTTGATTCTGTTGAGTTGATCGGGACCGCTGATTCTGCGATGTGGGCGCTGCTCCCCGATGAAATTGACCCGGCTATTTTGGCCAAGACGAGCAGGTTGAATAACATCCAATGGATCGGTTCAGCAAAGGATTTAGACGAGGCCGTTCGAGTGCATCGCATTAACGAAGTGGTATTGAGCGGCCATGATTTGACTGCATTTAGCATCATTCATTTGATGAGTCGTGTGGCAGATAGTCGCGTTCAGTTCCGAATAGCGTGGTCGGAAACCGGCAAAAACAAAGGGCATATTATGGGGTCGGGAGGTCCAGAAATGGCTCCCATTACAGAATTGCACCGGGCCATACAGCGTCCTGGTTCCAAAAGAACGAAGCGGCTTTTCGATATTATTTGTTCTTTGGTAGTCATACTCACACTGCCGGTGTGGCTCTTTTCAGCACGGTTTTCTTGGGTTCAAGGAGCACTGCAAGTCATGCTCGGTAAGGCCACTTGGGTGGGCTTTTCTTCTGAAATAAAAGAACTTCCTGGGCTGAAGCGACATCTGTTTAGTTGCTCTGAATCAACGAATTCTCGTGTGCGACAGCGCATCAATTTGACCTACGCTCGAGATTATCGTTGGACGACAGACCTTGGAGTCATCCAGGAAGCCCTAATTTCGCGTCGCGCAATACATCGCCATGGCAACAATTGAAATCCTCCTTCCGAAAATGGGTGAGAGTGTGGCAGAAGCCACCATCACCAAACTTGTCGTTTCACCGAGTGAGTTCGTCGAGTCCGATGAGCCCCTAGTTGAAATTGCTACGGATAAAGTAGACAGTGAAGTTCCGGCTCCAGAGGACGGGACGCTCGTCGAGTGGTTGGTCGCTGAAGGGGATGTTGTGGCCGTTGGGCATGCCATCGCTCGATTTGAGATTGGTGGAGAAGCAACGGTTGCTGCGGTAGCGCCCGCTGCGCCCGCGGCAGTTCCGACTCCTGCGGTCGTGGAAGCACCGGTAAGTGTGGAATCACCAGTTCCACCTCCTGCAGTATTGTCTGCCGTTTCGGCGCCATTGGAAACAATGCCCGCACGAACGGGTGCTGGAGGACGCTTTTATTCGCCTCTCGTTCGAAGTATTGCAAAATCTGAAGGCGTAACGACCTCTGATTTGGAGGCGATTGTAGGCTCTGGTTCAGAGGGTCGTGTGACGAAAAAAGATATTCTGGCCTACGTCTCCACGCGAGGAACGGCTGCGGTGAATGCACCGGCACCGGCACCTGCGGCTTCAAAGTCAATGAGTGCCGTATCAGCTCCTCCGGTTGTGGTGTCTGGTGAAGACGAAATCATTGAGATGGACCGCATGCGAAAAATGATCGCTGATCACATGGTGCGTTCTGTACAGACAAGTCCGCATGTGACCAGCTTTGTTGAGGCGGATGTGACCAGAATGGTACAATGGCGCAGTAAAAACAAAGCGGAATTTGAAAAGGCACATGGAACGAAATTGACCTTTACTCCATTGATCGCGGAGGCAATCGTGAAGGCGATTCGGGATTTCCCTGGGGTCAATGCGACCGTAGACGGTGATCGGATCATCATTAAGAAACAAATCAACCTTGGCATGGCCGCTGCGCTGCCTTCAGGCAATCTGATTGTGCCTGTCATCAAAAATGCAGACCAATTTAGTCTGGTCGGTTTGGCGAAGCAAGTCAATGACTTGGCGGATCGAGCCAGAAGAGGAAAGTTGAAGCCCGATGACACGGCTGGTGGAACGTATACCATGTCCAATGTTGGCACCTTTGGCAATGTCATGGGCACTCCGATTATCAATCAGCCCCAGGTTGCCATTTTGGCGTTGGGAGCGATTCGTAAAAAACCGGCTGTTTTGGAGACTCCTGATGGAGATGTGATTGCTGTTCGTCAAATGATGTTCTTGAGTCATAGCTATGACCACCGTGTGGTGGATGGTATGTTAGGAGGGAGCTTTGTTCGCAGGGTCGCTGATTATCTAGAGGCATTCGATCCGGAGCGTCCAGTGGTGTAAAACCAGCCAAAGATTGCGAGTTGAGCAGTCACAGGTATGGTCGGAATGTTCGAACTTGCGGCCATGAATTTTTCTATGCTTCATTTGAAGAAACCGTTGGTCATTTTTGACTTGGAAACGACAGGGACAGATTTGTCCAAGGACCGCATCGTGGAATTGGCGATGATCAAGGTCTCACCTGATGGGACCGTTGAAAAGAAGCCAGAGCAGCGTGGTCCGGAACATCGGGTATTGATCAATCCTGAAAGGCCCATTCCAATTGAGACAAGTCTCATTCATGGTATATACGACGCCGATGTTGCAGACAAGCCAACATTTCGTCAATATGCCAAGAGCATGTCTGAATTTATTGAAGGATGCGATCTCGGAGGATTCAATTCGAATCGATTTGATGTGCCTTTTCTAGCCGAAGAATTTTTGCGGGCAGGCATCGATTTTGGGGTAGAGGGACGAAACTTGATCGACGTCCAGAACATCTTTCATATGATGGAACAACGCACCTTGCGCGCTGCTTTTCGATTCTATTGTGACAAGGAATTGGACGGTGCACACGAAGCCCTTCCGGATACAGAGGCTACACTTGAGGTGCTATTGGCGCAGTTGGAACGCTATGAGACTACAGTGGTCAAAGCGAGCAATGGGGATGATATCGGTCCTGTTCCTGTTGATATGGACGCTTTGCACATCTTCTGCCAACGACAACGTTTTGCGGACCTGGCTGGTCGATTTGTCTATGATGATGCGGATCAGGTCTTGTTCAATTTTGGACAGCACAAGGGCAAGACAGTGGAGTCCATTTTACGGGCGAATCCAGGCTATTTTGGCTGGATGATGGGAGCTGACTTCCCGGAGTACACCAAGCGTGTCTTGCGCAAGGTTCAAGAGTCGATGAAATCCTAGACTCTTTGACAACGCGGAGCAATAAACGAATGGTGGTGCTGGTCTCCAATGACTTAGCCCACGATCAACGTGTCTCCAAAACATGTTCTACACTGGAAAAGGCGGGGTGGGAGATTTTCCTTTTGGGTCGGATGCTGCCGGATTCAGTTCCGTTTAAAACGGCTCGATTGCATCACCGGTTTAGGTTGCCTTTTCACAAGGGAATTGGTTTTTATGCATGCCTTCAATGGTCCTTGTTTTGGAAGCTGTTGTGGATGCCTTATGATGCCATTTGGGCCAACGATTTGGATACGCTTTTGCCGGCTTTTTTAGTGAAAGTTCTCCGAAGAAAGCCTTTGATTTATGATAGTCATGAATACTTCACCGAGGCAGCAGGTCTCACAGGTCGGGCATTTCAACGCGGTGTTTGGCTTGCAGTGGAAAAGTGGTTGTTCCCTCGGTTAAACGCCGTCATTACAGTCAATGATGCCATTGCGGACGCCTACCTTGAGCGTTACCCAAACGGCGCTGCCGGCCGTCCTCTCGTCGTTCGAAACATGCCGTTGTCTCAGAAAAAAGAAGAGCGAGATGATGCACTTTGGACGGACTACAACATCCCATGTATTCGACCCATTTTCATCTTGCAAGGTGCCTTTTTGGATAAAGACCGCGGAGTGCGAGAAGCTGTTGAGGCTCTCGATTCCATAGCGAAGGGAACATTGGTGGTGGTGGGGGCCGGAGTGGAGTTCGAATGGGCTTTGGAACAAGTGGATTCCGCAAAAGGAAGATTGTTTTGTTTGCCTAAGCTTCCGTTTGAGTCGCTGCGAAAATTGACGGCATCAGCGGATGTTGGTTTGAGCTTAGACCGGGGTGTTCATGGGAATTATTGGATGAGTCTTCCCAATAAACTATTTGATTACATCCATGCGGGTGTTCCTGTCGTTGTGAGCCCTATGCCTGAAGTTGCGCGAATTGTTGAGCGATGGCAAATCGGTGCGGTCATTGCGGACCACCAACCGGAATCCATTGCGGAAGCCATTGAGCGTGTATTGAAAGTCCCCAATTCAGAATGGAGGACACGTTGTGAATTGGCTGCCTTGCATTTGCATTG
>CAJWIF010000018.1 GCA_913041135.1 uncultured Flavobacteriales bacterium | reverse complement strand
TTGTTCGATTTGATTTTTGAAGTGTCGTCGATTACACCGACATTCCGTCGAGCATTGTCAATCACCATGTTCGATTTCGCCATAGACGTCCCGAACATGGATTGCATTTCTTGAGCCATGTTAGAACGCATCGCAATGGCATTTTTAACAGCTTCTCTTCCCAATTTAGATTTAGCAGACACCAGGCGTATCTGGTCCAGTTCAGCTTGATACAATTGCGCTTGATCCAAGAGCATTGAATTGCCCTTTACGAAAAGTTCATAGCCCTCAAATTCTTGTGTAGCCCCGCCTGCTTCATTCGGTCCGAATTTCTCCCACCATTCTCCAGAAGACATTTGGACATCGGCATAGACAAGATCTCTTTTCTCTTGCCCTTCTTCGAGAGCATCCCAAGCCAAGGAAACGCTTCTACGTCCTTTCGAAACAGCATCGAATTGTTCCCTTCCATTCTGGATTTCATCCATTAAGCCTCCGCTTCTCAAAAACCACTTTTGAGCAGGCTGCATTTCAGGTAGATCGTAAACGCCTAAAGATTGCACTTCAATAATGCTATCAACCAAGGATTCCCAAACAACCGATTGCAATGCGGCTATCGCCTCTTCTGGCTGGTCGTTGGAAACAAGCACTTGAGCCATCTCCCGCAACGATCGAGCAATGGGTTGTTGGTTCAATGATAAGTGCACTAAAGAAGCCTGGAAGTCTATCATTGAGATAGGCAGTGCATCAGAAAGCCAACGATTGAATTGCAAATGAACATCGATTCTTCGAACTAGATCTTCTGATTGGTTTTCAGTTCCCTTATAGGCTTGCAAATGACTATCGAGATACATCTTTAAGGCTATATACTCCGCCTCGTTTTCAGGATTGATCCTCAAGTTTCGTTCGAGCTGATTGAGGAAAGAATCCCACTTCTGTGTCTGGCTT
Source organism: uncultured Flavobacteriales bacterium (assembly GCA_913041135.1). Lineage (GTDB taxonomy): Bacteria > Bacteroidota > Bacteroidia > Flavobacteriales_D > Sanyastnellaceae > UA16. The sequence goes on along the minus strand of CAJWIF010000018.1, from coordinate 29,017 downwards.
TCTACATGCGCCATCAATTCAAGTGCCTCTTGGGCTATCGAGGCCAAAACGGGCTCGCCAAAACGTTCGATAGCATCGTGTGCCTTCCATTCATTGGACCCGGGTGCATCCCAACACGATAAGGCCACCAGTTTGTTTTGAAGATGCAACGCTTGAGATCGTGCATTCTTGGAAGGCTCAAGCTCTTCAAACACATGAGCCAAATCACCTTGCTCTAAATCAGCCATGCCACGGACAAACCAATCGGGAAAGTTTTCCGCAGATGAACTATGGGATAGGATGGAGCTGCTTCCCATTGCTCCAAACTGCCATTTCTGAGACTCAGCAGCAGCGCGATAAGCAAGCGATTCATCACTCGAAGCTTCATGAATCCACACTCCATGTTGGTGCCGAGATTCAAAAGCGGATTCTGACCAAGCAATTGCGCTTTCGGGAACAAACGTAGAGGGCGTTGATTGCCATTTTACTTGCGAATCCTCAGAGGTTACGATGATAGCAGGCTCCAAAGCAACGTGTGCACCATCCACTTTAGGAATGGCTAAATCCAAAGGGTAGGTGTTTCCCTGATTGTCCTGCCAAATAAAATTCAACTCTGCTTGGCTTCCAACGATGAGATCCCAAACATCATCGTCTTCAAAACGGTGCTCAAGAATGACTTCATTTCGTTCTTCACCCATCACCTTTAAAACACCAGTGGCTTCCCCTGAGGCCAACTCAAAACGAATCGAGACCGGATCGATATTTTCTTCGTCCCAATCAAATTGCCAGATCTCTTTTCCTTCAAAATCTTTTGAACGGTTGGTTGAAACCCATCCCTTGTTGGTCGTCTCGTCCAACCAAAACAGCCATTCATCACGTGTGCTGTTGATTTCGAAAGGCAATTGTTCCAAGGTCTCTCGAGCAACCATCCCCAATGATTCTCCAGTGAAGAGTCCATACACTTTAAAAATATCCATACCTCCCATTGATTCAGGGCGTGAGCTGCTGAAGTAAAGCAGGTCCGGATCGGTGTATGCATCTTCTGAAGGAATGCAAATCGGATGAGAATCATCAAAGTCTGAATTCACAGGTTCTGGAAGTCTTTCCGGAATGCCATACGAACCAGATCGGCTCACTGACACACGGTATACATCCAAACCAGTGTCTCCCCTTTTTCCATAACTCGAGAAAAAAGCAAATCGCTGCCCTGGTAACCAATGCATAATTGAAGTATATCCCCGCCTGACATCTTCTTTTCCGAGCAGAAATTCTGGGGTCACAAGAAGTCGACCGCTTTCTGGAGGCAATTGATACAGACGAAAGAAGTCAGTTGAATGACTCTCTAATGAAGAAATCAGATCGATTCTTTTCACTTCACCAGTAAATCCAGAAACGTGATCACATTGTCCAAAGCGGAGTTTCGCTTCAATCAACCATTCCTCATCCCCCTTAGCAATATCCAAGGCTTGATCAAACAACTCCTTGGCGTCTTCAAATCGATATTGCAACTGCCGCAATTTACCGGTGTAGTAGTACCAGCCACCCGCATGTTCGGTTTCCAGGATTCCCAATTCCTTGGCCCACGCCAAGTGTTCCTCAGCTTCGTTTAGACGCGTGCCCGTGTACGTACAAATTGCGCCAAAACGATAATGGAGAAATGGACGGTCTCCTGCCACACTGACCAAATGAGCAAAAAGACCGTATGCCCGACTCATCTCACCAGCGTCAAATGTATTCTCAGCTCGATGCACGGATTTTGTCAAGTCCTTTTCAGACCATTCTTGTCCATATACAACACTGACGCAAAACAAACAGACGACTGCGCACAGAAGAGCTGTCATCTTTTTATGGGATACTTCTTGACGAAACGATACAGAACTCGGCTTGTCCACCATTCTTTGCTTGTGTTCCCTAACGTCGTTTAAACCTGATGTGTTTTCCATATCATGATGGTGTTAACCTTGGCGCAAGTTAAAACGACATAAAGGCCCTTGTGCAGCTCTAGATTCTTAGCTTTGCACAACAGGATAACAATAAATCAAGACACTATGGCTAACGGAAGATTCAACATACCCTACCCGATTAACGAACCCGTATTGTCATATGCACCGGGGTCTGCAGAGAGAGAAGAGGTGCTAGAAACGTATCGAAACCTGTACAATCAACAGGGTTTGGATGTGCCGTTGTACATCGGTTCTGAACAAATTCGAACGGATCGAAAAATCCCCATGACTCCTCCACATGACCACAAGCACGTCTTGGGACATTTCAATTACGGAGATGCAAGTCATGTTCATCAGGCCATTGATGCTGCGATGGCAGCAAGAACGTTATGGGCCGACATGCCTTGGCACGAGCGGGCATCGATTTTTTTAAAGGCAGCAGATTTGGTTGCAGGTCCATTCCGAGCAAAAATCAATGCGGCTACCATGCTAGCGCAATCCAAGAATGTGTATCAAGCCGAAATTGACGCGGCATGTGAATACATTGATTTCCTGCGATTTAACGCTTATTTCTTGCAGGAAATTCATGAGATCCAGCCTGATAGCGCTGAAGGTATTTGGAATCGCTTGGAATACCGGCCATTGGAAGGATTCGTTTTCGCGGTAACTCCATTTAACTTCACAGCTATAGCCGGGAATCTTTGTGCTTCAGCGGCCTTAATGGGCAATGTTGTGGTTTGGAAACCTGCTGATTCTCAAGTGTTCAGTGCGCAGGTCCTCATGGAAGTTTTTCAAGCAGCTGGCCTGCCAGACGGCGTGATTAACATGGTTACTTGTGAAGGCCCTGTGGCCGGTGATGTCGTGTTCAAACATCCTGATTTCTGTGGGTTGCACTTTACAGGTTCAACAGCAGTTTTCCGACACCTTTGGAAAGAAATCGGAGACAACATATCTACCTACAAAACGTATCCGAGAATAGTAGGTGAAACGGGCGGTAAGGATTTTGTACTTGCGCACCATTCAGCTCATGTCAATGAAGTTGTAACAGGCCTGATTCGTGGCTCCTTTGAGTTTCAGGGTCAAAAATGCAGCGCGGCAAGCCGGGCGTACCTTCCAGACAATCTGTGGCCACAGATTAAGGAATCACTCGTCGCAGAAGTAAAGACGATTAAAGTTGGCTCCCCAGAGCAACTTGAAAATTTCATGACCGCTGTGATCGATCGGAATTCATTCAATAAAATAAGGAGCTATATCGATTACGTAGAACAATCAGATGATGCCGATATTTTGTGTGGCGGAAAATGTGATGACACCATAGGATACTACATTGAACCAACCATCGTAGTTGCTAAAAGCGCTCATTTTAAAACGATGGTGGAAGAAATATTCGGCCCTGTCTTGACGATCTACGTGTATCCAGCGGATGATTTTGAAGGTGCAATGGACCTCGTTGATTCAACGAGCGAATACGCCTTGACAGGAGCTATATTTTCTCATGATCGTTACGCCATAGACCGCGCCACAAAACGTTTGGTCAATGCAGCAGGTAACTTTTATGTCAACGACAAGCCTACTGGTGCGGCAGTTGGTCAGCAACCTTTTGGAGGAGCCCGGGGCTCTGGCACGAACGACAAAGCAGGAAGCGTATTGAATCTTTTACGTTGGGTGAGTCCCCGAACCATAAAAGAAACACGCGTTCCTGCTCAGAATTATCGTTATCCATTTCTTGGATAAAGGGAGAGGGTGACTCAACCGTTGCTGCGCCAGTTATAGCGGCTTTAAATCTTCATCGTATTTCGGCTTGGGTAACCTAGATGTGTCAACTCGTTCTGGGGCACCGCCGGCAATTTTCACAAATATGTCTTGATGCTTTTGGGACATCGTTCCAGTCTCGTCAAGCCAAGAAGCAAGGATTAAAAACTTCTCTTTTTTCCCGAGCTGACCTACCGTTGTGATTTTTCCGTGAATGGACCTCAATCGGAAGGCGCTGTTCAAAATGCTGGCACGAACGATGCCCGCAGAATTGAAGTCGAGGTTTTTCAATTCAAGTGCTCTATTCACTAACATCTTGTAAGACATTGGACCGTCTGCTTCCTCCAATTGGTCAAGGATATACTTTCCCCAAATACTCTTTGGCCCTCTCTTTTTAGCTTTGACTCCCGTTTTTGTCATTAAGACTCCATTGTCAATCTCAAGTTTCTTGCCCCGAAGCTTGGTGAGCACCTTGTCTATATGTCTCAAATGCGCGCTGTAACGTGTTCTCTCATCTTCATAGAACAATCGCATAGCTGCTATTTCCTTTTCCGTAAAATCCATGTATAAATATTTGTAGCGCAAAAATAACAGTTTTTTTAAAAGAAGCAAGAGGATCGAGACCCCCTTGCTTCTAAAAAAACCGTCATGTGTAAGCCGGATTCTGTTCTTCACCGAAGTGAAGCCTCATCATTTATCTGCGCAATCTACCCCCTAACTCGAGCGAGCAGCTCTCAACGCTAGTGTACATGATCTTGCAACCCGCAAGGTTTACCTAAGCCAGTAAATCACTTTACTGCTGGTGAGCTCTTACCTCACCTTTTCACCCTTACCTGTGCCCGAAAGCCATCGGCGGTATAAATTTATTTAGCACTATCTGTCACAATTTTCATTGTGCCTTCCTTTCGAGAAGTGCGGCGCTCTGCGTTGTCCGGACTTTCCTCTCCAGCATTCTGGAGCGATGAAGTCTGACGGTCAATTCAATCCCAAGTTACGTCAACGGCAATGTTTTTGTCTCCTCTGTTAACAACAACTGTCGATGTTTGACCTGCATCGAATAGACTCAAAGCCTGCATGTATGTCATCATGTCCGTTACTTTGACCGTGTCGAGAGACACCACGACATCACCCCGCTTCAAGTTGGCATTTGCCGCTGGCCGTCCAGCACTTACGCCATCTATCCTCATGCCTTGACCATCAAAAAGATAGTCGGGAATAACTCCTAGTGTTACTTTAAATGAAGGCGTGCTATTCTTGTCTTGATCAACGGTGGGTGTGAACGGCCAATTGGACTTTTGATCCAATGCGCGCATGATCCTTTCCACGAAATCAACCACTTTACGAATGCCCTCAGCGTTGATTTTGTCCGATGTGTCAGATGGTTTGTGATAATCTGGATGTTGTCCAGTAAAGAAATGAAGGACAGGGATGTCCTCAAGATAGAAAGACGTGTGGTCACTCGGGCCAACTCCGCTCTCACTCGGTATAAGCGTGAGGCTATCTGAATTACATGCTTCCAGAAGCTCCATCCATTCGGGTGATGTACCGGTGCCATATACGGCGAGTGTGTCTCCGCGCATTCGACCAACCATATCCAAGTTGATCATGTACTTGATTGAGTCGAGTCCAACCGTAGCGTTTTTACAAAAGTGATTGGAGCCCCAGAGGCCCTTTTCCTCACCTGAAAAACCGGCCCATAAAATAGGATTTGTTGGTGAGTTGCGCGTAAACCGCTTCGCGACCTCCAACATTGCAGCAACTCCTGAGGCGTTGTCGTCGGCTCCAAAGTGCAAGCTCGGGTCACCTCGAAAAAGAGAACCTTCTGCACCATATCCAAGGTGGTCATAATGCGCAGCTAGCACACCCCATTCTGATGTAGGTGCAGAATTGCTTGCGTACAAAACGTTTAATCCATCTATTTCTTGAACCAACGCCATTCCTAGTGTGGCCGTATCCCCCATACCATGCATTTGCATTGGTGGGTGTGGTTTGTAGTGGAATGATTGAATCGCATCTACGTCTCCTTTGGAAACTAGATCAAGTGAGCGAAACGCGGAGTCCAACCATGCCGCTGCCATTTTCTCACCATTTGTGCCTGTCTCCCTTCCTTCCATAAGGGGAGAAGCCAACGCATCGACATGTGACATGATGCGGTCCTCAATCACTTGTGCGGTCTCATTTGTTGATCCGCAGCCGCAACAAAGTAAAAAAAACAGCCCACATGGCATGATGTAAACCATTGCTAAATGTTTCGATGGATTCATATCGTATTACTTTCGCGCAAAATTCGTTCAATGAACCCCAAATACCTTCCCTTCTCGGTATTATTCATTCTGATTGGTTTCGGGTGCAATTCGCCTGTTGTTAATGATGGAGCCAAATCGCAAATAGATCCAATTTCGGACACCCTGTCTTTGGATGGTGAGACTCACCTTCAAAACACCCGCCAATTGACTTTTGGAGGTGATAATGCTGAGGCTTACTGGTCCTTTGACAATACAATGCTGGTGTTCCAAGCCAATAACCCTACTTGGAATACGGGGTGTGATCAGATTTTCTACATGCAATTGGACGACGACATCACACCGTCATCGATCCCCCCGAGGCAAATCTCAAGCGGACAAGGAAGAACCACTTGTGCGTATTTCATGCCCGGAGATAGCTCTGTGGTCTTCGCTTCAACGCATCAAAAGGACTCACTCTGTCCAGAGGTGCCGCCGCGCGGCCCGAATGGAGAATACGTCTGGCCTATCTACGCTGCATATGACATTTTTACAGCCAATTTAGATGGCGATTTGTTGGATCAACTCACAGACTATGCAGGCTATGATGCTGAGGCTACTCTTAGCCCACAGGGAGATAAGATGGTCTTCACAAGTACTCGAAGCGGTGATTTGGAACTGTATACCTGTGATATCGATGGAAGCAACGTTCTACAGGTTACTTCCACACTCGGTTACGATGGAGGCGCATTTTTCTCTCCTGATGGAAGTCAAATAATTTGGAGGGCCAGCCGTCCCGAAACTCCTGAGGAGGTTGCGCATTATAAGGGCCTTTTGCTTGAAGGATTGGTTGAACCCACTGAAATGGAGTTGTTCGTTGCGAACGTTGATGGCAGTGATGCGCGTCAATTGACATATTTGGGTGGAGCGAACTGGGCGCCGTATTTCCATCCTGATGGTGATCGCGTACTGTTTTCTAGCAACCACCACACTGGAGGATTTCCATTTAATATTTTTATGATCGGATTGGATGGCGAAGGTCTAGAGCAAATCACATTTGACTCTGCCTTTGATTCCTTTCCGATGTTTTCGCCTGATGGTCGTCATTTGGCATTTTCTTCTAATCGAAACAACGGGCGAACCCGCAGCACGAATGTATTCGTAGCTGAATGGCAAGAACAATGAGACATCAATACTACGCCTTGAACAAGCCTTACGGGTACTTGAGCCAGTTTTCTGATGAAGCACGTCATCCTGGACTCTTAAAATTGGAATTGGGGCTTCCCAAAGACGTCTATCCGATTGGTCGTTTGGATCGAGATTCAGAGGGGCTACTGCTGTTGACCAACGACAATCGCTTCAAGTCTGATATGCTGGACCCGGAAGGCGAACATGAACGTCGCTATTGGGTGCAGGTAGAAGGCGACCCGAAAGAAACTGACCTGCGCGCTTTTGAACGGCCCATGGAAATCTCAATTCGAAAGAATGATTACACCACACGCCCTGCATCTGCTAGAGTCCTTGAAGGTTTAGAGCTCCCCGATAGAAACCCTCCAATAAGGCAACGATTGAGCATTCCAACCGCTTGGATTGAAGTGTGCCTTACAGAGGGGAAGAATCGACAGGTTAGAAAAATGACAGCTCATGCTGGTTTTCCCACGTTGCGATTGATTCGGAAGGGGTTTGGGTCGTTAGATCTCGACACTCTGGCCATAGAGCCCGGTAAGATCCAAGAATTAACGCAAGAAGAGGCTTACCAAGCACTGAGAAACGCATGACATGAGCAGGCTGCACTCTCTCGTTCTGACCGTTATTGTGCTCCTCTGGTCCGTTTTTTGTTGTTCCTTAGCTTTAGTCGTGGCTTTGATTTCGAAGAAGGCCATACCATGGGTACTCAAAGGGATTGGAAGCAACCTATGGAGCAAGTATATCATGGTGTTTACGGGGAATAGTCGGATGTCCATCACCCATCACTCTAAGAGCAGTATCCCCAGCGAACTTCCTTCTCGAGCAATTTTCGTAGCGAATCACGTAAGTCAATTGGACATCAACGCGGCGTCTTATGCGATTCCGCACCCCATCGTCTTTTTAGCAAAAGAGTCTATTCGGAAAGTCCCCATCCTGGGGTTGCTAAATGAACGAGTTGGAACTGTTTTCATCAATCGAAGTAACAAGGAGGCAGCACAAAAGGCTGTTTTTCAACTTCGAAAAACACTTGATTTGGGCATTTCTGTGTTGGTATTTCCCGAGGGAACGCGTTCCATAGATGGCGCAATCAAGCCGTTTAAAAAAGGAGCTTTCCATCTGGCTCTTCAGGCCAATGTCCCCATTGTGCCGATGCACATACACGGCACGAGAAGAGCGCTTCCTAGCAAATCAATTTGGGTGAAAGCCAATCCCATACACGTTCGTTTTGGAGACCCCATTTATCCAGAAGACCATGCAGACAATATTAAATCCATGAATGATGTCGCAAAGGCTTCAATTGAAGCGCTGCAATCATGGCATCGTGAACAAATTAGCTCTCCTGACTGATATTCCAAGGAGACACGTTATACGCGGCTTCTAGCCCCTCTCGGATCGCTCGCTGAGCGTCAAGCCCTCTTGAATTGAGCGCGCCTCCAACAGTGTGAACGTTCATTCCCGTTTCTCGAATCGCTTCAACTAGTTCGTTTCGTTCCTCCTGACCGACGCAAACAACAACATGGTCGACCTTGATTTTTTGTGGGATATCGCTCTCAGTAAAATACAGCCAGCCATCGTCCCATTTTTGGTACTCCACGTCTGAATGGGTTTGAACTCCCCTATCCTTTAGCGTTTTGCGATGAATCCATCCCGTTGTTTTCCCTAGACGAGCCCCTACTTTGCCGCTCGATCGTTGAAAGAGGTGGACCTCCCGCTTGGAGGTTCGTGACCCCGGCTTGACCAAACCTCCTCTTGACGAAAGGTCTTGATCAATGCCCCAAGCATTTGAAAAACTGGCGTCTCCGTCGTGAGTGAGGTAGTCGGCGACATCAAATCCAATACCACCCGCACCAATGATCGCAACGCGAGTGCCAACGGTAATTTCATTTTTGAGTACGGCCGTATACCCTACGCTAACTCCCTGTCCTTTTAAACCGGGAATACTCCATGTACGCGGACGAATACCGGTCGCTAAGATGACTGAATCAAATTGAGAAGACAAGTCGTCAGCAGATACATGGCGATTCAGATGAACAGTTACCTGCAGCTTCGTAAGCATCCTCTGGAAATAGCGAAGTGTTTCATGAAACTCTTCCTTTCCTGGGATCGTTTTGGCCAAATTGAATTGTCCTCCGATCGTTGCGGACTCTTCAAAGAGTTCCACTTGATGCCCTAACCGAGCAGCTTCTATAGCGGCACTGAGCCCAGCAGGACCCGACCCGACTACAGCCACCCTTCGTGGGTTCAAGGCGCGCGCTAGCAATGGCCATTTTCCTTCATGACTGGCTCGAGGATTTACAAGACACGTGGCGACCTTACGTTTAAAAATGTGATCCAAACAGGCCTGGTTGCACCCGATACATGTGTTGATTTCATCAGACCGATTGGTCTCAGATTTGTTTACGATCTCAGGATCTGCTAAAAATGGACGTGCCATAGAGATCAGATCAGCCACACCTTCGCGCAGAGCCTTTTCACATGTTTCAGGATTGTTGAATCGGTTCGTTGCTACAAGTGGCACATTCACGGATCCTTTTAACTTTTCTGTGACGAAAGAAAAATGACCTCTAGGCACCAAAGTTGCGATGGTAGGAATCCGTGCCTCATGCCAACCAATGCCGGTGTTGATCACATTTGCCCCTGCCGTTTCAATGGCTTTCGCCAATTGGATTACTTCTTCCCAAGAACTTCCGTTGGGCACCAAGTCCAACATACTCAACCGGTACATGATGACAAAATCAGGTCCGCAAGCCTCGCGGATTTGACGCACGATTTCTATGGGAAATCGGATGCGGTTTTTGTAAGTACCACCCCACTGATCGTTGCGGTTATTGGTGGATTCAACTAAAAACTGGTTGATCAAATACCCTTCAGACCCCATCACTTCCACTCCATCATAACCGGCAGATTGGGCCAGCTTAGCAGAACGCACAAATGCACGTATGGTTCTTAGGACGCCTCTATTGGTTAGTTTGCGCGGTTTGAATCGATTGATTGGTGCCTTTTTCGCAGCAGGCGCTACATTGAAGGGGTGGTAACTGTAACGTCCACCGTGCAATATTTGCATGCAAATCCGACCTCCTTCACCGTGCACCGCATCCGTAATCAAACGGTGCTCTTGAGCATGCTTTTTTCTTTGCATGCGCGCACCTCCCGGTCCCAACATCCCCTCTCTATTCGGTGAGATGCCTCCTGTGACAATGAGTCCCGCGCCGCCAGCAGCGCGTTCTGCATAAAATCTTGCCAAAGCTTCCATGCCCCCTTTGGACTCCTCTAAGCCGGTGTGCATGCTTCCCATAATGACCCGATTAGGAAGCGTCAAGTGTCCGACGCGGATGGAATCAAATAGAATGGGGTAATGTTCGTTTTTCATGCTCAATCGAAATCACGGTATTCGTCTACTAAGTCATCACGTCGAATGGTATTTCGCAAGTATTGATACAAGTATCGAGACCCATTATCCCCTTTAACTTCCTTCTTGTCTTTTTTGATTTCTGCAATCATGGTCAATAGGGTCAAGTCAGGAGAAGACACATTGAGCTTCCCCAACTTGTATTCGAGGTAGTACCAGTTTTGTTCATCTCCATGCAAGTAAACCCGAAAGGCATCACCACTTCGACTTCGAATCAATTCAATTTTACCAGGCAACTCTTGAAAAACAAGGCTTTCTCCCATTGTGACGAGCCCCAGATTTCCCTTCGAAACAAACATCTCATCATCCTCATCCCATACCAAATCGATTTCACTAAAAACCAAACTGTTTTGGAGCTTCTTAGGAACGTTTTTAATTTGGCCTGTCATGGCAAGTTCATTTAACAGCTTCGTGCTCTTCTCCTCACCAATCCATTCAACGAGAGCATGCTCGTAATTGGCCTCATTCAACACCAAAGGCTCCGAGGATACCCATGATTGTATTTGTGTTGACATCCTTTCAAAGAGATCATCTTTGAAGTGAAAGTCCAATAAGAACGTTCCCTTTATGTGATGTTTACCTGATCCATCTTGGTAAAAATCACCATAAAAATCATGCGTGACCAAGTTGAAGTCCAATGGAAGAGACACGGCTCCGTTTCCGGTTAAGTTGCATCGTATAGCATCCAAGTCAATTAAGTTGCCGCTTGCTGAAGGATCCTCAAATTTCTGAATTGATGATATGACATAATGTCCATCGCTGAAACGTAGGGAGCCTTCCAATGGCATAAGCATCATATCTGCTTCATCTCCCATCGGGTCAAGAAAGCCTGAATAAATTGAAAACGGGGCACGGGAAGAGGCCATTAGACCAAAGGATAAGAGGTCACCGTCCTGATCGACCGCATTTTCCTCAAGTGGAATCGCTAATTCAAGAGGGTTCAAAAAGGATTCAAAACGAATCCACGTAGCGATAAACTGATCACAAGGCTGCAATAATTTCACGCCACCTTCAAACCACAAATTGGGTTCTGAAGAATTCATTCGAACAGCACCGGCAAAACCAAATGCCGGACTTAACGCAAATCCATCACGGGCCATAACCTTCCCTGTCGCAACTGTTTGAAAGGATTCGTCAACGAAGATATTGTCCATGAAAATATAAGACGTATCCCCAGTGATTTCTCGATAACGGTAGGCTCCATCACCTTCGAAAGAAAGCCGTCCATTGACATTGAGATTGGCGTCATCAATGTAATGTTGGCGCGTTACATCATTCGCCACGATGCGAGCGCGTCTCAATTGATCCATTTTCGCTCCCTTACGAATGGTGACCAATTGGCTGTCAGGATAGATGCGTGCATCAGCCAAAGCCAATTCTGAAACCTCCTGACAACGTAATAAATCGTCTTGGATCCGATACGTTGCACGGATGCTCAAGAAATGCAAAGAATCTTGCTCCGGGTGGACTGACACAAAATTGGATATGGCTCGATCCTCACTAAAGTGAAATGGAAGATCCTCTGTTTTGCGATCAGAAATTAAATCAACTTCGTCCTTATCCATAAACCACCTAAAACGATCCATATAGCAGATATACTGCTGGATCGGCAATTCGATTTTGGTCTCTCCTGAATTTGGCATGAAGTCACCTATCCGCTCGTCAAAATCCACTTGACAACGAACATCATTTGTTTGGAAGGCTGCAATCCCCCCTGGCCGATCGGCCACCTTAAAAGCCGCAGAATCAGAAAAAATATCACGTTCTTCAAAGACAAATTCGTTAGAATTCAAAGAGGCTTCGGAAAAGTTAATCTCACCCCTTCCAGTCAACCCTATATTCGAAAGAGTTGAATAGCCATCAAGAAATACATCTTCTCCGAACAGCGTTAGAGGCTCCTTTCCAGACCTCATTTCGAGTTCTTCTGCTTTGGGACGAAAGACAATGTAGCCATCGGCATTGTCTATGCGTGGCACATTGGATGCCGAGCTATTTCGATTGACAACCAACTGGGCCTCACCCATGATCGAGTCAGGCAGAAACACCAGGTTGTCGCTGTGAATTTCAGCAGTCAAAAAGTCGATTCTGCCTGCGCCTTGCAATCCTCCCCCATCCAAGGTGACTCCATTGGAAAATCGGGCTCCACTCTCGTACACCGTTTGACCTTCAGCTGGCGTATTGGTTTTAAGTCCCAAATGCAGATCATTCATCACGCGAAGAGGCTCATTGAGATCCTCCAAGATTCCGGCTGAAACAAACGTCCCTTGGAATACGAGGGTTTCAGCGGTCAAATTATCCAGCCCGTTGAGTACAAAAGGATCCACGGCATAGTAAAACCGATCACGCTCATAGGCACCTTCAAATAGCACGGGTTGATCGAAATAAACATAACTCTGATCTATGCTCGTGAATACGGGGAATTCGGGGTGATTAGCGGACCAAATGCCTGATCGATTGTTGGGATGGTCTATCTCGAGTGAGCCAGAGACGTTTTCCAATGTACTTCGGACCCGTTTCTTCCGCGTATTTCCTCTTCCATCCACGTTGTCAGGGTCGTTGACAAACATGCTGATGCCCTCAATTTGGTCCAGTTGAATGGAGAACGCATCATAATCAAAGGAAAAGCCCTCCCCCTGCATGTCGAGGTTTCCAGCCTTAAGCCTTCCGTCAAATGTGAAATCTCGATTTTCAGACAAGACGACTTCCCCATTTCGCGGAAAGACTTTCACGTTTTGTGAATCACTCAAAAACACATAATCAACACCATAAATGGACATGAATCCATTCAATAAACTGAATTCTGCATTGCCGCCAGACTGCGGCATCGACTCCCATTTCAGGACGTCATAATCTTGTCGACCACTGAAATTCCGCATGCTTGACAGCATTTTGGGTTGGACCTCACACCACCGCGTTTCCGGATCGAAGAAAACATACCCTGCATTGGCTAGGTTCAACAACTCTACGCGGGCCTGTACCTCACTCATCCGAATGAATCGGGCGTAATCTTCGCTAGTGAATTCACTTCGTCCGTTTTCTTTCACGAAATTTTTCACGCGCGTCAAGGGATGTACATCCCCAATCCCCTTCATCTTCAAAAATGACTCTCTTTTAAAGAAAGTGCTGCTTTCGAAAACACCGAGTTTAGAGGATCCTCCAAACACGGAGCCAATGGAAATTGTTGTTGAGTTTCGACTCCATGCAAAACCATCAACATCCCAAGAAATCGTATGGTAACGGTCTTCAAATGACTGCTGACCTAGCCCCTCAGTTTGACGCATTACCCGGTAAGCATCCGACAGGTCGTCTAGCCGCACACTGACATCAGGGTGGCTAATCGTATCGTTCCTGAAAAATAAGTTCAACCGACTGTGGGCCGTTGAAAATCCTTTTGGGGTAAATAAGAACTCTGCCGCTGACAAGGTCATAAACAACGTGTCGTCTCTGAACACTTCCACTTTAGCAAGAAAATCGGGGGTTCCGATACCTGATATACGCGCACCCTTTACGGCCATGCCCCCTTCATAATTCACGTCTTCAAACACGTCTTCCAATCGAATCCGATCTGCCTCACTTGCAAATCGAGGATACGTTTTGCTATCGATGTTTTCAAAATTCTGAAGTTTAGCTGTGACTCTTCCTTGGAGCGGCGCTTCCAACAAGTTTGAATGCCAAACCGCGTCATCACAAACGAAACCGCTGCTTTTCAATTTCAATTCAAAAGGCTCCATTTCAGCATAGTACCCAAGGGAGTCAAACCGGGTGCCAGTCCAAGGCAATTTACCTCCTGACAGCTGGAGTCTATCTTTTGTTAGATTCCACACCCCACTCGTTCGCAGCACTTCGATTCGATCACCCTTCGCCTCACCGATTATACGGCCATTTTGAAATGTCAACTGTGGAATTGAATCCACATTCAATTGAAACGCTGTGTCCTCAAGTTTCCAGATTCCGCTTGGTGCACCGAAAAGGATTTGTTCTCGAACTAAACCCGGACTGATTTTTAAAAATGACGCCAGGGATTTCTTCCACTTCTTGTTATGAAGCATGGCATAGACCACGTTATGCCACGTGTGCCATAATTCAGAGTCGTTGCGACTTACAAGTTGTTCAATCGTGAGGAGGTAATTCACTACTCCTTTTGACATGGAAACCCTTTTTTTCTGGAATTCATTGCAAAAAAGCGCAATGGTATCTAACTGCGAGGAACGCAAGTCTGGACCGCAAAGCAAGGGCAACAGTGTCTTCTTAGCCCATTTAGCATCGCTCCCGCTTGTTTCTCCCAACTCCTTTTGCAGTTGCTCTCCTAACGCCTCGCAATTGGCTTGATATATCTGGGTCGTAGCCGTCGCCGACACTCCAAGCGCAATCACGAGCAGCAAAAGAGCCCCGACATCACGCCAAGACATATGGGCAGTTGAAAGTGTTAGCTTGGGATAACAGCGCATAGCACGAAATTACAACGTGACTAGTTCGTTATTTAGCATCAAGGATGTGACTTTTCCCACAACGAACAGCACCACCCCTCGCGCTCAGTGCTCGATAACCAATTCCATTGCAACTCTTTTGAAAGGGCTTTCAACATTTCCAAATCAGAAGGGAAGAATCCACTCATCAAAACACGGCCGCCAGGTTTGAGAACGTTATCGTATGCCCGCATGTCCATCAAGAGGACGTTGCGGTTGATGTTGGCTAAAACCAAATCAAATCGACCTTCCCACGGTTCGAGTAGGGATGCATCTCCTAAAAGAACCTGACCGTTCGAGGCTGCAGGATCGAGTCCATTGAGCTCGTAATTCGTGCGAGTATTTTCATAAGACCACGGATCAATATCGATTGCCACAACGGCTTCAGCACCGAGCAAGTGACTCGCAATGGCCAATACGCCTGTGCCACAGCCCATGTCCAATATGACCTGATCAGCAACAGACTCGTCCAAAAGCCTTCGAAGCATTTGCCAAGTTGTCGCATGATGTCCCGTTCCAAATGACATTTGAGGTTGAATGACCAAGTCCAACCCGCTAGTTGGTTCTGGGTGAAACGGTGCCCTCATGTGAGCTAAACCATCGACATCAATGGCTTGGTAGTCAGCCTCCCATGAAGCGTTCCAGTTTTCCGAGATGATGGACTCAAAGGCTGTTTCAATCTCGGCTATCTCTTTCAAATCAGTCAGGATATCAGCGCATGCGACCCGATCAATATCCGATTCCTTTCCATACGCCAAAACGCCTTCAGCTTTATTTTCAAACATGTCAAACCCACATGTTTCTAGCCAAGCCACAGCAATCTCCCGTGCCGGGAGTAGCGGCTTGCAGGTCAAAGTCAACCTAAGGAATGTGGGCGTATCAACCACCTTGCTGCTCCTTTGTTGCCGCCTCATTGGAAGCAGCAACGATGGCTAAGAAATCGGAAGCGTTCAACGATGCGCCACCAATCAATCCGCCGTTGACATCTGGCTGCATGAATATTTCGAGTGCATTGGAAGGTTTGCAACTCCCTCCGTAAAGAATCCGCATGGACTCAGCTATGGATGCATCAAACAATCCAACCAAATGATGGCGAATCGCAGCATGCATTTCTTGAGCTTGTGCCGCAGAAGCCGTGCGGCCTGTCCCTATTGCCCAAATGGGCTCATAAGCGACTACGACGCGGCTCATTCTGCTCGCATCTATGTTTTGAAAAGCGTGAGACAATTGTGTCAAGACTTTTTCAAAGTGTTGGCCTGCATCCCGTTCTTCAAGATTCTCTCCACAGCATACAATGGCTAGCAATCCAGCATCCAAAGCATGATGGACTTTCGCTTCTACAACAGCGTCACTCTCGCCAAAAGTACCTCTTCGCTCTGAATGACCTATGAGCACAGCTTTTGCACCCGCTGACTTCAACATGGAAGCTGTATGCTCACCTGTAAATGCCCCTTCAGTGTGCGCACTGCATTGCTGACCAGCAATACCTACAAAAGCAGTAGATTGTGCCTTCAGGGCTGCTAAATACGGTGTAGGTGGGGCTACGAAAATGTCGGTGTGTTGTGATTCGTGGATGCCTGTAGCCACGTCGATCATCAATTTCTCAGCATCATCCCACAATTTGTTGCTCTTCCAGTTTCCCGTTACGATGTTCCGCATGACATTTGTTTCTCGATAAAGACGCGAAGTTCGCCCAACATTCTTTCAAGTAAAGCCGGTATTCGGATTTTAATGCACTCAACATCATTTCTTACTCAAGCAAGTTCCTTGCTCAAGGATCACTGGGGGCATTCTGAATTCCGTCCGGATCAAACCGGTCCTATTCTTTCGCTATGCGCGGGCAATGACACGTTGGCGATCATGTCAACGGGTGCAGGGAAATCGATCTGTTTTCAAGTGCCTGGATTGATTCGAGGTGGCGTTTGTTTGGTGATTTCGCCTCTTATCGCTTTGATGAGGGATCAAGTTGCATCGCTCAAATCAAAGGGGATTGCGGCTGACTTTATTTCGTCAGACTCAAACAGTGGTGACATCGACAGAATCAGCAACAATGCGGTTTTTGGAGGACTCAAATTTCTTTATGTCGCGCCTGAACGGTTGAAATCACCCGTTTTTTTGGCACGCATAGAGCGTATGGATGTGCGAACGATTGCCGTCGATGAGGCGCATTGCATCTCTCAATGGGGGCATGACTTCAGGCCAGCTTACCGTGAAATCTTGGCGATTCGACCCGTGTGTCCGAAGGCTGTTTGGGGCGCGTTCACGGCAACGGCAACGGTCGACGTCTCACGTGATATCTCGGAACAGTTGTCTCTGAAATCTGCGGCTCTTTTTCGGACACCAATCAGACGAAGCAACCTGATGTTCGCTGTTTACAACCTCGGAGATTCAGAACGTATGTTGCTAGAGTGTGCTCGTCGTATGCGTGGAACTGGACTGGTCTATTCCGGCACGCGCCATGCTTCCATTCAACTCTCCGAGCGTCTTGTCCATGTCGGTGTTAAGGCAGAGGCTTATCACGCCGGACTTCCTTCTGGTGAAAGGCAAAACCGTCAGAAGCGATGGATGGAGGGGAAAACACAAGTTCTCACCTGTACGAGCGCATTCGGAATGGGAATAGACAAGGCGGACGTCCGTTGGGTTTTTCACGCGAATATCCCCTCTGACATGGAAAGCTACGTGCAGGAAGCGGGGCGTGCTGGTCGGGATGGACTCCCGTCCACATGTGCCATATTCCCTTCCTCAGAAGCCATTCAAAATGCCAAAAAGTCTCTTGAGTTGCAGTTTCCACCTCTTGATTTCATTCAAGCTGTATACCAAGGATTGGCCAATCAAGGATTCGTCGCTATTGGAGACTGTCCAACCGAAAACACGCGCTTTCATTTGGGTCAATGGAGTACCCAGCAAAAAGCAAGTCAGCGACTGACCGAATCTAGTTTGCGCATCTTACAAAAGGAAGGCCTAATTGCATGGCAAAAAAACACACCTTCGGACGATGTGCGTTTGACAATCAATACAGCGCTTCAGCGAGGACTCAACACAATTGACAATGCCGTCCCTTCAAGCATACTCGGGCAATGGCTCGTTCGTCACGTGAAGGAATCACTGCAAGAATCGAGGTGGCCACTCGCGTTAATAATGCGGAGCACCTCTCTCTCTGAATTTGAAATCCGGTCCGCCTTGTATCAATTTGATCAATGGGGTTGGATTGAGCTGGTGAAGCCGTCGTTTACAGCATCAATTTCTTGGAAAACAGCTCGTGTTCGAGCGGAGTCTCTCACGATTGCTAAGGAACTGCTCGAGCACAGAAAACAGGTTTCTCAAGTGAAATGGAAGACCATGGAAAAGTATTTGACGCCCCAGGATTGCAGAGCGGCAACAATCGAACGTTATTTTGGCGAAGAGGACGCTGTGCCTTGCGGAACGTGTGACGATTGCCGAGCATCAGTAGCTTCGTTATTGCAGGGTTTCGTAGAGCTCATACCAGCAAAGGGACTTCGCATTTCTGAATGGCTTTGGCACTACCCGCTGATTGATCACAATCTCAAAATGAAGGAACTCACCTTATTGCGAGATGCAGGTGAAATCCTACTAAATGGAGATCAGATTTTCACCGCTTAATCGGACTGAACGAGTGCTACCTTCGCGACCATTATGGAGATCAAAAGCATACAGCTAAAAGCTAAAAAGGACGAGGGGATTAGAAGACGCCACCCGTGGGTATTTAGCGGTGCCATCAAGAATTTAGAGGCAGGCATTCTAGATGGGGCGTTGGTTCAAGTTCACTCGAACAAAGGTGGTCACTTGGGATACGGCCATTATTCAAAGGGGACTTCGATTGCGATCAGAATGATCTCCTTTGATGAAACCATCCCTACGGGGTCCTTTTTCCAAGACAAAATCAAACAGGCTGTTGCTGTGCGGCAAGACTTAGGCTTGATCAATTCTGACGGTCAAAATACGTGCAGACTTGTGCATGCAGAGGGTGATGGCCTCCCCGGACTCATCGTTGATTATTACGATCGTGTCGCAGTCGTTCAAACCCATTCTTTAGGAATGCATCATTCTTTGGAATGGATCATTGAGGCATTGAAGGCGGAATTGAAGGATAATTTGGTTGGGGTCTACAACAAAAGCGCAAAGGTCTTGCGAAAGAATGGGCACGTAACCAACTTAGACACGTGGGTTCATGGCAATGCTCCAGAAAATTGGAATGCGCAAGAACATGGCAACGCGTATGTCATTGATTTGGTTGAAGGTCAGAAAACAGGATTCTTCATAGATCAACGAGAGAACAGGCTCTTGTTGGGGCAATTGTCTAAAGGAAAAAGGGTTCTAAATACCTTCAGTTATACGGGTGGATTCTCCGTGAGTGCACTTCAGGGCGGAGCGACAGAGGTCCACAGCTTAGATAGTTCAGCCCGTGCGTTGGAAATCGGAGAGGCCAACGTGGCGAAAAACGGATACAGCAGTGATGTTCATCAATCCATTCAGGCCGATGCGCTAGATTACCTCAAAAACGGGGTCGCTGATTTTGACATCGTTGTTTTAGATCCGCCTGCATTTGCTAAAAGTGCTTCGGCGCGGCATGCAGCCATTCAAGGATACAAGCGAATTAATTTACGGGCTCTAGAAACCATGAAGCCTGGAAGCTTACTAATGACTTTCTCCTGCTCACAAGCAGTGGATGACCGCATGTTTACAAATACAGTCATTGCGGCAGCCATTCAAGCAGGACGGACAGCGCGAATTCTATATCGCTTGCACCAACCCGCAGACCACCCTGTCAGCGCATTCCATCCTGAAGGCGCCTACTTAAAAGGCCTTGTAGTCCGCGTTGAATAAATCTTCAGGGATCAAGAGGAGTCACCCTCCATTCCGATGCTGCTTCTCCCCGATCGTATCGCCAACGCTGATGCAATCTATTCGGACGGCCTTGCCAGAATTCACATGATGTGATAACGACGCGAAAACCGCCCCAATGTTCCGGACGAGGGACGTTCTCTGAATCTTTGAATTTCTCCGACATCGCCTCAAATCGTTGTCCTAAATCGTTTTGATCGTTGGACTTACTTTGTTGAGATGCCCACGCTCCAATTTGACTTGACCGAGGACGTGTCGCATAATAGGCATCACTCTCTTTGGTTGTCAAACGATAGGCCGTCCCCTCTATGCGAACTTGCCTTTCAAGTTCCTTCCAGAAAAAGGCAACAGCTACATAGGGATTCGCAGCAATATCCTTCCCCTTGGAGCTTGTGTAATTGGTGTAAAAGCGCAGCCCACTCTCTTCCAAACCGCGCAGTAAAACGATCCGGCCCGAAGGCTTTCCTTCTTGATTTACAGTCGACAAATACATCGCATTGTAATCAAAGGCATCGACTTCCGCAGCCTCGGAAAGCCATCTCTTGAGTAGTTCCTCTGGGGAGTCGGCTAAATCCTCTCGATTCAATGATTGCTTCGCGTAGTCCTTTCGAATATCGATTTTAGAATGCTCCATGATGTAATTGTACCTGCAAATAACGGAATCAATGGGCCAAACGAAACCTTTTCACCCAAGTGGCAGTATAGGGTCCTCTAATCCCTTTTGCGATGAGAAACTTAATTGTGAGTTACAAGAAGTTGCCGACGACCATTCAACGAGCCCTGGAGTCCATGTATCCCGAAGGATATGAAGATGACACCTTTGAGTTTGAAATGCCTGGAAAGCAGACCATTTGCAAGGCTATTCGTGTTTCGCTAGAAGGAGTCAACTACTTAATTAAGCTTGATCAGCGCCCGAAGTTGACTGACTACCTATTGGATGATGAATGGTGAGCTAAATCACCTCTTCAATTCATAACCGTTCGCTGCCTCTATGGACCTGGTCCATTGAAGTCCCCCTTCGCTATCCTTAATGGTCATTTTTAATACACGCTCTTTCCGTGGGCCTGAAAAATTAAGCAATGCATAGTTGCGATTTCCAAACACGGTTCCTTCCACCCGATGTGAATTCGGTTCTTCGGTATTGTCATAACTACTGCTCGTTAACGGGCTAACTGTCAAATCATAGACAAACCGTCCGTTGGGAAGCTGGATTTGAGACAGCTCCGTACAATGTCGATCTCCAGACAAGAAGACAACGCCTTTAATCTTTAGCTCATTCAAGGCTTCCAAAAGCTTATCGCGCTCTTCTGGAAATTGGGCGAAATTCTCGTACTTCGCCACGTCACTTAACATTTGTCCACCAACGGCTATAATTTTGAAAGGTGCCCTGCTGTTTTTAAGGGCATTGAGTAACCAATTCATTTGCACATCTCCCAACAAGGTCCTCTTCTCAGGACCCATGCGATGGTTGACACGATGTGTTCTATTGTCCAATAGAAAGAAGTCTACATCAGCGTACTGGAAATACGCGACATTCAATTCAGGAGCCTCGCGCAAGCCATTACCAGGATTGACCCAAAATGAATCAAACGATTCCTTAGCCCAATCCGCATGATACCAGGATCCGTCCGAATTGTCCGGACCAAAATCGTGATCATCCCAAATAGCATAATGACTTCCCTTAGACAACAATCCCTGCAATTCGGGGAGACGTCTCATTTGCTCATATCGATAACGATACCCAGCCTTACTCGACACATCTACTTCTCGTAAATAGACGTTATCACCTAGCCATAGCATGCCTTGAAAGTCTTCGCTAGCAATTGACTTGAACGTCTGGTAATCACCTCCATAGGGTGTGCCAGGGCGATCGTACTGCTCCTCATTGATAAACGCACAACTTCCCGTGGCAAATGTGAACTGAGGAGGGTCTGTACGGTATTGCCACAGTTCCTGTGTAGTCCAATAAATCGTATCGGAAAGGCTGCGACCATCCAAGGTCTCAATGAAGCCCTCGTAGCGGACATTCGGCTCCAATCCGTCGATCTTATATACACTACAGTTGTATTCATCTCGATTGCCATAAGAAGCTCGTGCTGCGGGCATCGAGTCGTTCTGCTCCCAGTAAGTCAACTTCATGGCAGTAGCATCTGTTGCTTGACTCCAAACTGCAGCATGTCGCATCCCCACATGTCCAAGCATGGGCACACCTGTTAGAATAGATTCAGAAGTGTTTTCACTAGCGCAACTGGCTAAGAGAAGCATGTAGCTTACGTGAAGACTGATATGCTTGAATGATAGAATATTCATTGCCCCAAATTTACTTCTTCTCACCTGAGTTTTTGGTACAAAAAAAAGGGACCCATAAGGTCCCTTTTTCAATGTGATATAAGCTCTAGCTTACTTAGAAACAACGATGTTTTGAGCATCGTTGAAGTTAGCATGCTTTACGGCAACAGTGTAGTTACCTGCAGCCAAGCCATGCTTGACAACAATGCGATTGCCTCCTACAATGTTTTCTTGAGCAACCTCCTGAGAGATGACAGACTTGCCAGCCATATCTGTTACTTCAAGAATGATGTTCTCTCCGCCCAAATTCAATTCACGGTCAAACTTTACGCTGAACGTGCTTTCGAATACTGGGTTAGGGAAAATGTTCCACTCAGTCGTTCCGTCGATGTTAGACAGACCGTTCGTAGCACCGTTATTTTCACCGAAGCAAGAACCGTCGTTGTACGTGGCATCCGTATTGAAGTTAGAAGCATTGCTATCAGTGCAACCGAATATTTCAGCATCTGTTGAAGAAAATGTGAGATCGTGAGCGCGCCATGCAGCACCTTCAGCATCCCATCCCTGCAAGTTCAAGATACCTGTAGCAGTTCCATCAGTAGTCAATTGCATCAACAATACGCGGTTACCAGCTTCAGTAGCTGCCTGAACGTCTGTAGGCACAACAAACCAAGCTCCATCAGTAATCGTCAATTCAGATCCGCCCAAGAAGTTGTTGTAGTCAACACCTACAGTCCATAGGTTGTTGTTGTCGCTATTGGTTGCGCCAATCGTAACCCAGCTATCAAATGCGAGACCCGCATCTAAAGCAACAATTTGATCATTTACATCCAAAGAAGAAAAGCTTCCATATTGATGCTGATAAAACGAGCTAGTAGTTGCTACGTTCAAAACGTGTTCGCCGTCAGCGAAAACAGCGTGCAAAGAGTGCTCGGCAGAAGGCAATACAGCGTACACACGGTACGTGTTCCCTTCAACCTGACCGCCATTGTTTACTGCTTCGACAACCAGCTCAACATTGCTGGCACTCGCTCCGAAGGCGAGAAAAGAGGCCGCAGCCAGTGTGAAAAGGTTCTTCATTTGAATGAAATATTTGATGTTTCTGGTCAAGATTTGATGTCTATTGAGGCTAAGATAAGGTAAACTGTTTCTAAAACCCAAAATAATATCAGAGAATTTGACTTGCACTTCATAGACGTAAGTGCTTATCTCTACGACAAAATCAAAATAACGGCATTTTAATGAAAGCGCCAAGATTTCATTTCGCAAAAGCACCCGGACCGGAAGCAGGCAATACTTCGTTGTGTTCTCTGAGGAATCGATAAGGTGGTAAATTGGCCGAAAGTTTCCCGTTATGACCACCCCCCATCATTTAGAACACTACCTATGCAACAAGTGGGTGCCCTCAATCAAATTAGCTAAGGATTCGACGGCTTTGTTACATGCCGTCCATGGCAATGCCGTAGCACGATTGAATGAGGACTTGGTTGATATCGAGTCGGCCATGCACTTTGCTCGGACGGTTGGCAATGTCAATTTAAGGAATTTAACGTTTCAAGAGCGCGGACGCATGCTCAAAGCTTTGGCGCTTCACCTGCACAGTAAGAAAGAGACGTTTTATGAAATCAGTTGGGCTACAGGAGCCACTCGGAATGATTCCTGGATTGACATTGAAGGTGGAATTGGCAATTTATTTAGTTACGCTAGCCTGAGAAAGCAATTTGGAGACACGCCTTTTGCGTTGGACGGATTTGGAATTCCCTTGAGTAAGGAAGGCTCGTTTGTCGGTCATCACATATTGGTGCCGAAACAAGGAGTGGCCATTCACATCAACGCGTTTAATTTTCCAATCTGGGGCATGCTCGAAAAAGTTGCCGTGAATTGGCTTGCTGGAGTCCCCGCTATAGTAAAGCCCGCATCCGCGACGAGCTTTCTCACAGAAGCCGTTGTACGAGAAATCATCGCATCTAACATATTGCCCGCTGGAGCAATCCAGTTAATCTGTGGTCCAGCTAGAAATTTACTTGATCATGTTGATGAGAGAGATATCGTCACATTTACAGGTTCAGCAGAAACAGGACGCAAGCTCAAAGCGCTTCCAAGAATTATTGAAAACTCGGTACCATTCAATATGGAGGCTGACTCATTAAATTCTTCAATTTTAGGTCCACAGGTTGAGCCGGGAGATGTAGAGTTCAATTTATTCGTAAAAGAGGTTCGGAAGGAGATGACGGTCAAGTGCGGTCAAAAATGCACCGCGATTCGTCGGGTTTTTGTTCCGAAACATTTGATGGAACCTGTGCAAGATGCTTTGATAGCAGCCTTGAAAAAAACAACAATAGGGGATCCTCAAAGAGAAGGCGTTCGTATGGGCGCTTTGGTCAACCAAGCACAAAAAGAAGAAGTGCTACTTAAGATAGCTGAATTGGAAAGTGAAGCCAGTTGTGTATACCGAGATCAATCAGCGCCTGTAGGGGCTACAAATGAATCGGGTGCTTTCCTCGGACCAACCCTGTTGCGCATGGACACTCCCTTAGATGCCGTTCGTTGTCACGAAGTTGAGGCCTTTGGGCCCGTGAGCACTTTGATGCCTTACAACGATTTGGGTGAAGCCATTGAATTGGCCAACTTGGGGAAGGGATCATTGTGCTGCTCTTTTGTAAGCCATAATCAAGATAATGTTCGCGACTTTGTTTTGAACGCGGCCCCAATGCACGGACGTATATTGGTTCTGGACCGCGATTGCTCCAATGAATCCACAGGCCATGGCTCGCCCCTCCCTTTGCTCGTCCACGGCGGACCCGGTCGAGCAGGCGGCGGAGAAGAAATGGGAGGCATGCGAGGAGTTCACCATTATATGCAGCGGACCGCTATACAAGGTTCCCCCACGATGGTTGGAGCCATTACGGAATCCTATCAACCTGGAGGCCAACAGGTCGAGGCTAACCCACACTTGTTTCAGCAGCACTTTGAAGACTTGCAAATTGGGCACACGGTAACAACGGCCAAACACACCGTCACCGAAGCGGACATTGTCAATTTCGCAAATGTCAGTGGTGATCATTTCTATGCGCATGTGGACGAAACGAGTTTAGAAGGAACCATTTTTACTGGACGCGTTGCTCACGGGTACTATTTGCTCAGTAAAGCCGCAGGACTTTTTGTTGACCCGAAGAAGGGACCTGTTCTTTTGAATTACGGTGTAGAATCCGCGCGATTTACAAAACCTGTTTATCCTGGAGCAACGGTGGGTGTGAAGCTTACTGTTAAGGAAAAGATTGCGCAAGAAAAACGCAGTCCCGAGGATGTCTCCAAAGGCATTGTGAAATTTTATGTCGAAATGCAGGATGAGACAGGAGAAAGCGTTGCAATTGCAACCATACTTACAATGGTGAAAATGAGAAACCAAGAGGTTTGATGGCGCTAGAATCAACACGATATAACACGGCTCACTTTGGTCGCTTTACTTTTTTAGCTAGCCTTCTTTTGATTTGCTTGAGCGGAACCAGTCAAAATCTAAGCACTGCGAATGGGCACAGTGTGGACTTTTTGAGTGGTCAGTCCATTCAAATGGACTTGGACACATTAAAGAAGTGGATTGAAGAGATGCACCCCTCCCCCTTTGCTCGTTGCACCGAGCAGGATTGGAATGATGCGTATACAGCTGGAAACGCGATGTACAATGGCGGAGGAACTCACGTGGCCGCAGCTCAAGTTTTTTCACGTTTGACCAACGTGTTGAAAGACAGCCACACCTGTGTTTCACTCAAGTCTCTTTCAGACTCCATGCGCGAGAAGCATGGCGTGTTACCCTTTGAAATCACGACCATCCAAAACCGGATTTATGCCGCTGACGATGGCAACGGCAGCATCGAAACGGGAACTGAAATCATAGGAATAAACGGCCAATCTGCTCGCATGGTTTTAGGTACGGCACTTCAGCTTGTTCCGCTTGAAGGAGAAGCCCCCATAGCGCGACTTCGATTGGCAGAGAAGTTTTGGAATGACCTTGCTACCATAATGATTCAATCATCTCCATCTGACACCTTACGTGTTCAATTAGGAAGGCTTACGGATGATCCCATCGAACACCCCGTAACCATCACACTCGATCATTCCTCGAAACAAAAGTTGAAAAGGAATAAGTCGATAGAATGGAAATTCATTGATCGTGAGGTGGCGTGTCTGACCATTTCTTCCTTTCAACCCAATCGGAACAGACAATTTGAGCGCGCGCTTCGGCAAGGATTTAGAACGTTGAAAAAACGAAGCCGCGATGATCTAAACTCTCCAATCCCGTTATTGATTGACATCCGAGGCAACGCGGGAGGAAATGTCGCTCTCATGGAACTGCTTCTTCCTTATTTGACGAGCAGCCCCGTCTATCTTCCTCATGCGGTTTCAATTCGACAAAGCGCATTTACCAAAACGCTGCACCGCAAAAACGGTTTTGCTCTGCCCCTTCGACGGGATAGTAAGCATCTTGAAATGACACGCTTTTCAAAGGCCATGCGTGAGACGCCAATTGGTTCTACTGTAGAAATCTTATTTGACATCCCATCGCATCCGCACAAGCGATTGAATTATGTGGGTAAAACAGCTCTTTTGATGGATGGTCTCTCAGCTTCTGCTTCGGTTGCCTTTGCCAGCTGGTTTATTCAAAGTGGACGCGGAAGCACATTTGGTGAATCTCCAATGGGCAGTGCCTCGGGGACCTTTGGAAATCCAGTGAAACGTGTTTTACCTCATACAGGCTTGACGGTTAATATTGCCACTGCCCAATATTTCAGTTCTTCCTCACACGGCTGGGATTCTAAGCCGATTCTACCGGACTTCCCTATTTCGTGGTCAGAGTTGGACCTTCAAAAGGGGAACGACCCTGTTTTGAAAGCGGCTTATCAATGGCTTCGAAACACGCAATAAGAATGAATCATACGATACATCGAGCATTCCAGGTTGTGCTTGTCGTGATCATCACGGCTGGCCTGCATGGTTGTTCAAACGGTACGGCACCTGCTTCGCTTCACGAAACGGTGAATCCGTTTATTGGCACTGGAGGCCATGGTCACACATATCCAGGAGCTACTGTTCCTTTTGGAATGGTGCAATTGAGTCCAGACACGCGTCTTGACGGTTGGGATGGATGTGGCGGATATCATTATAGTGACTCCATGATATATGGATTCACGCACACACACCTGCAAGGAACCGGTGTTTCCGATTATGGCGATATTTTATTCATGCCTTGCACTCAATTTCGGCCTGGTGCTTCGAATTGGGCCGATCGATACAAGAGTCGATTTGATCATGCAAAAGAAAGTGCGCATGCGGGGTATTACAGCGTTCAGCTTCAAGACCATGGAGTCTTTGCAGAATTAACCGCGACCGAGCGCGTTGGCGTTCATCGGTATCAACTTGAAGAACCCGATACACTAACATTGCTCGTCGATCTGCAGCATCGCGATGAACTTATTCATTACAGCATTGAGCCACTCAATGACTCAACGTTGGTAGGCCATCGATTGTCTGACAACTGGGCAAACGAGCAACACGTTTATTTTGCGGCGCGATTTGATCGCGCTTTTGAATGGCAAGACCAACTTTCTGAAATCACCGTCACAGATACACTGGAGGACGGAACGGTCATGCAGACCATGGAATACATTCCTGTTTTTGCCTGTGATTTTGGAGTGGTAGAAGAGTTGAATGTCCGCATAGCGATCAGTTTTGTGGACATCGATGGAGCGCTAAATAATTTGGAAAAGGAAACACCGCGCAACGATTTTGATCACTACCGAAAGGAAGCTGAAGCCAAATGGGAAGACCAGCTCAGCTGCATCGCCATTGAAGGAGGCACAGAAGACGAAAGAACCGTCTTTTACACGGCCCTGTACCACAGCTTCACTACCCCCAATGTGGCTTCTGATGCCGATGGCCGGTATCGCGGAACCGATTTAAATGTCCATCAATTGAGTCCGGATGAAGGTCTCCATTACACCGTTTTTTCTCTCTGGGACACGTTCCGTTCATTGCATCCCTTGCTGAATTGGTTAGAACCGGCTCGATCTCGGGATTTTATTCGCACGATGTTGAGAATGTATCAACAGGGAGGCCAGCTGCCTGTGTGGGAATTGGCGGGCAATTACACAGGTTGTATGATTGGTTATCACAGCGTCCCTGTGATTCAAGATGCTGTCAGTTGGGGCATTGTGGACTTTGATCAGAATCTGGCCCTTGAGGCCATGCTACAAGCTGCAGACAGCGCACATTTGGGCCTCCCGGCTTACACGGACTACGGATACATTCCTTTAGATGAAGAACACGAGTCCGTTTCTAAAACGCTAGAGTATGCATTTGATGATGCCTGCATTGCATCATTCGCGAGACAATTGGACACGAATGGCCTTGCGAACACCAAAATCTCAACACGATTCACGCAACGAGCACTCTCCTATCGGAACCTTTTCAATGCATCCACGAACTTCATTCAACCCAAGCGAGGGGGTGCATGGCTTGAAGATTTTGAGCCGCGAGAAGTGAATTTCAACTATACAGAAGCCAATGGCTGGCAGTACAATTTTTTCACACCACAAGACATCAACGGCCACATAGCGCTCATGGGCGGAGACTCCACGTACTACCACATGCTTGAACGCATGTTTACCTCGAGTAGTGAAACAACAGGAAGACAGCAACCGGACATCACGGGTATGATTGGTCAATATGCCCATGGAAACGAGCCCAGTCATCATATGGCCTACCTCTACCCTTACGTCGGAAATACATCCCGTACTGCTGAATTGGTGACTCAAATACGAACTGAGTTGTATCCGAATGCACCGGATGGACTTTCCGGAAATGAGGATTGCGGACAAATGAGTGCGTGGGATGTGTGGAGGGCTTTGG
>CAJWIF010000017.1 GCA_913041135.1 uncultured Flavobacteriales bacterium | reverse complement strand
TCGCTTCTCATGAACTGTACCATGCATGGAACGTGAAACGCATTCGTCCCATTGAATGGATGCCCTATGACTTCAGTAAAGCGTGTCCGAGCCAATTGGGATACATCGCAGAAGGGGTTACGACGTACATGGGCGATTTGTTCTTGTTCGAAAGTGGATGCATCGATTTAGATGGCTGGTGTCATAAAATGGAACGGCTCTTGGATCGGCATATCAATAATCCGGGGAGATTGAATATGAGCGTCGCTCAGTCCAGTTACGACACATGGCTGGATGGCTATCAAGCCGGCGTCCCCGGACGCAAGGGCTCGATTTATGTTGAAGGGGCCGTACTCGCCTTTCTCTGCGATGTCCAGATCATGCAGCTGACCAACGGAGAGTCTTCCTTGCAAACAGCCATGCAATTGCTCTGGGAACAATTTGGCAAACAACGCATCGGACTGACGGCGCCCGATTACTGGTCTGTCCTGAATGAAGTCGCTGGAGGATCTCATGAGCTTGACGATTTGCGGGAAAAGCATGCAGACGGCTGCGCTGACACATGGGAAGCTTTGGTCGCCGCATTGGATTGGCAGGGCTTGACCCTGACTCAAGCAGCGGATGAAAAAGGTATTCTTCGTGCGAAAATCGTCCAGAAGGCAGCCTAATTAAACGTTCAGAGCGATCTTCCGCTCATCGCCGTTTGCACCAAGTTCGCACCCATGCGAAGTGCAATTTGACGAATGGACTCGGGGTCGCGATGCACTTGCCAATCTTCCCAACCGTCGCCTAGATCCGCCTCATAATCGTAGAAAACGACCAGGCGACCTTCATGGAACAATCCATAGCCTCGTGGCGGGAGGCCGTCGTGCTCATGGATCTTAGGCAGTCCTTTGTCGAAATCAAAGGCACTATGAAAAACGTCATGTGACCAAGGCAATTCGACCCAATCTATTGAAGGAAACACCTTGCGCATTTCTCTTCGCACGTATGGATCCATGCCATAATTGTCCGAAATGTGCAAAAAACCTCCTGCTTCAAGATAAATTCGAAGGTTGCGCGTTTCAGAAGACGATAGGACAACGTTGCCATGTCCTGTCATGTGGAGCCAGGGGAAGTCAAACAGATCGGGTGACCCCACATCGACAAAAGCAATCTCTTCGTCCAAATTCATTCCCAGCTCTTCATTGCAAAAGGACACCAAATTGGGAACAGCTGTTGGATTGGAATACCAATCACCCCCTCCTCGATACTTCAGAACAGCCAACTGATAAAACCCCGATTGAGCCCCTAATTCGGGCAACAAACTGAAAATTAGAGACAGCGTCAACGCACATCTAAAAATATTCTTGGCGGACCGTAACATTATGCGAAGGTAGTTCGTACCAAAGCACAGCCCATCCGTGATGGGATTTAAGTTATATTTGCGCCCCTGAAAAACCTAGTTGCGTCATGCAAAATAAGAACGCCGTTCTGCTCTTTACGATTTTACTGTCCCTTGCGACTCTCTATACATTGAGTTTCAATTGGGTAGCCAACAATTATGAAAAGAAGGCAGACACCTTTGGAGCCTACATCGCCGACTCATTAGAGACCGCTGGCGAAATTACTGAAGATGAATGGAGTGTTGCTGCGGCTCAGGCTGCGCGGGAATTCCTTCGTGACAGTGCCCAAGCCGAGATTTATCCGGTTTTTGGACACACGTACCGAGAAGTCATTGAACAGGAATTGAACCTGGGATTGGACTTGCAAGGCGGGATGTCTGTGACATTAGAGGTCAGCATTCCCGATTTGATTGTCGCTTTGAGCGATTATTCGAACAACGCAACATTCCGCGCAGCCTTAAAAGAGGCAAAAGATGCGCAGAAAACCACCCAAGGCATTCCCTTCGTTGAGCTTTTCCAGCAGTCATGGACGCAAAAGAACGCCGCTTCAGAGACCCCCCTCGATCTGTGGCGCATTTTCCACAACTTGGAAAGCAAGGATTTGTTCCCAGCGCAATCCACCGATGAAGAGATCTTTGTGATCCTTCAATTGGAATCGGAAACTGCGATTACCAACACAGAAAGCATTATCCGCAAGCGGATTGATCAATTGGGTGTGGCACAACCAAACGTACAGCAAGTCAATGGTGGACGTATCTTGGTTGAATTACCCGGTATCGATGACCGTGACCGTGCTCGAAAGCAATTGAAGAGCACAGCGAATCTTGAATTCTGGGAAACCTACTTCAATGACGAAATTTTTCAACGCATCAGCGCAGCCAACAATGCGTTGGGTCGAGCGTTGAGCCCTGAATTGTTTGCTATTGATGCCCCAGCAGACAGCGCACTCTCCATTGAACAACAGCGTTCGAAAAACCCTTTATTTAGCTTTTTCCAACCTGAATTACAGCGTCGTTCTGCAGTCGTTGGATACGCTGCAATCGCTGACACCAATCGGGTCAACGATTTACTCTCCATGCCGGAAGCAAGACGTGCATTGCAATCAGACCTTCGATTGATGTGGGAGGCCAAGCCAAGTCAAAATGTCGCTGCCTTGTATGCGATCAATGACGAGAGCGGTAAAGGAAAAGCGAAGCTTTCTGGAAAAAGCATCGTTGATGCTCGAGTTTCTTACGACGAAATTGGAGATGTCGTGGTCAGTATGACCATGGATACCGAAGGCGCTGGCGTTTGGGGACGAATCACCGAAGCATGTGCTAGTGATAATCAACGCGCAGTTGCAGTCGTTTTAGACGGAATGGTGTTCAGCGCTCCTAGCGTTCAATCCGCTATTACTAGTGGCAGGTCTCAGATCAGCTTTGGTTCCGACCAATCGATTGAACAAAAGATGCTCGAAGCCAACGATCTCGCTGGTTTGTTGAAAGCGGGATCTCTGCCTGCACCAGCCCGCATCGTAGACGAAGTCAGTGTGGGACCTCAGTTGGGTGAAGAAAACATCAAAGCGGGATTGAGCTCGTTCTTGATTGCCTTGATGGTCATCCTCTTGTACATGATTTTCTACTATAAGGGAGCTGGCTTAATATCTGATTTGGCTTTGGTTGCCAACTTGTTCTTCCTCATTGGAGCTTTGGCTTCTTTGGGTGCAGCCCTGACCCTTCCTGGAATCGCAGGTATTGTGTTGACTATCGGTATGGCAGTTGATGCAAACGTTTTGATTTACGAACGGATTCGTGAGGAAATGCGCAGCGGCAAAGGCATGCTCATGGCAGTGAAGGATGGTTATTCAAAAGCATACAGCGCCATCATCGATGCCAACTTGACGACTTTGTTGACGGCAATCGTTCTGTATAGCTTTGGTAGCGGAGCCATTCGAGGATTCGCCACAACGTTGATCATTGGTATTTTCACCTCGCTGTTTTCAGCGATTGTGTTGACACGATTGATCATCTTTAGCCGATTGGAAAACAAGAAGTCGCTCAGCTTCTACACGGATACGACCAAAAACTGGTTCACATCCATCAATGCGAACTTCGTCGGCAACCGAAAGAAATTTTACATTATCAGTGGTATCGTTGTCATCGCTGGCTTGGGAAGTTTGGCGACGAAAGGACTCGAGTACGGTGTTGAATTTTCGGGTGGAACCACCTTTGATGTGACCTTCGAAGAAGCCGTCGATGTGCAAGGAGTCCGCGAGGCTTTGGCTATCGCATTCACTGAAGATGGAACCGTTGGAAACCCAATCGTTCAAACCAAGGACAGCGATGCCAAGTTGCGCATCAAAACAAACTACATGATCAACAACCCTGACCCAAATCAGGATGAACTGATTCAAGGTGCGTTGGCCGGTGGTTTGGCTACAATGGGAACAGACTATGTTCTTGACCAGTACAACAAGGTGGACTCAACCATCTCCGATGACTTCCAAGCAGGTGCGAAAAAAGCTACGGTCTTTTCATTGCTCATCATCTTCTTGTACATCTTCTTCCGTTTCCGGAAGTGGCAGTATGGTTTGGGTGCCTTGATTGCCATGGTGCATGACGTGGTCATCGTTTTAAGTTTCTTCAGCATTTTCCAAGGCATTCTTCCTTTCACAATGGAAATTGACCAGGCGTTCATTGCAGCGATTCTGACAGTCATTGGTTATTCCATCAACGATACGGTAGTCGTCTTTGACCGGATCCGTGAATACGTGGGTCTGTATGGCGACAAGCGAGAAGACGCTACACTGATGAACGATGCCTTGAACAGTACGTTGAGCCGAACCATCAACACGTCCCTTTCAACGTTCGTTGTATTGCTGACCATCTTCGTGTTGGGCGGTGACAACATCCGAGGCTTTGTATTCGCCTTGATGATTGGTGTGGTCGTCGGAACCTACAGTTCGATTTTCATTGCAACTCCGAGCGTATTGGACTTCAGCAAGAAGCTGAAATCTTAATACCATCTCAACTCATATTGAAAAAGGCCACCCTTGCGGGTGGCCTTTTTTGCGTCCAATTCAATGCGCTTATCTGCCGATGCCGACATTCCCATTTCGAATCAATCGATAGGGACTCAAGCTTTCCAAATCAAACACCAATGTCACGGGCCAGTCCTTGAGCGTGAATTGATTCGAACTATCCACCAAGCCATTGATAGAATACAATGGAATTTGAATTTTCAAAACGTTCAGGTCCCATTCAATTCCTGCGGAGAACACCTCGTCATCTTCGAGAAGCAAGACACCTCCATACGCGCTCAATCCAGCGAAGAGATCTCGAGAGACTTTAACCGATGCCATGGATCGGTAATTCTGATTCAAATCGCCTTTCCACCAATGGGTCAAGCCCCCTTGCTCGTGAGCTACGTGGTTGAATCGAGACGTTTCTGCTCGATTGAAAAACAAATGATCCTTGAGCGGATCCCGTGATCCGGTCACGCCCATATTGGCCAACGTGTACACCCCCTCGGCGCCGAGAACAACCCCCGCGTACAATCGGAACTTCCAGCTGTTTCCGTTTTCCCGTACCACTTGTTTGCGCTTCCAAAGCCCTTCCAATGTCACGGACGCCTCGTCTTTTTCAGGAAAAAGCCCTGGAGTCTGGTAAATCCCCAGCCAATCGCTGTTCATCAGTTGTCGGGCTACCCCGACCGCTGACGCACGCAATTGCCACACCTGATTCACACGTGGCTTTTGTTGCTTCACCCGATAAATCAAGCGCATGGCTTGGTGAAACACCATGTTTTCTGGGGCAAATCCTGGATCGAGGGCGTCGGGATCGTAGGAAAACGATGACCTCACATCGATCCAATCGAGGTTCAATTGTGACGACAATGGACGCGACGGGTGGCGGTTGAAGTTTCCTGTAAGCCGAAGATTCGAGCGGGTGTACTGCCGCGTATGGTGCCCTTCCAACCCTACATCACCGAAATGACGCAATTGGCCCTCTAGTCTCCACTGGTTCATGTGGTAAGCCACCCGAGCCATGCCCACTGGCTGATTCCGTTCGGTGCTCCACATCGGCATCACCATCCATTCAAAATCGCGCATCGGTATGACCGTATTGTGCAAGACAACACCAAGGGTCGCGGCATCGTGAGCATTCCATCCAACAGCAGGCAACCAATTGACTTGAGTCCGATCGGATCGATCCAGTCGTGTGAGCATGCGGATTGAGAGCGGCTCCACCTTGCGCAGTAAGCCCCGTGTTCGCATGCTGTTGTTGTGCCGCTCGTATTCCAACATGGACTCGGAGGCATCCAAACGAATCTGTTTGAACGGCCTTCCCTGCTCGTCTGAGGCCGGGATAGCAACGGTCGTTGCCTGACCGGACGATGCGCCCGCATGCCATCCCAAATCCACCCACGTGGTGTCATCAACCTGACCCGACAGCGAAAATGGTCCCGGGACATCGCCTCGATTCTTGACCGTCGCCTGCCACTGCGATGCTGTGGCGTCGTTTGGACGGCGTAGCCGTGTCAAGGCATAATCGGTAACCCCTGTGGTCTGAATCACATCCTCAAAGAACCACGAGAGGTCGGTATCGGCAGCTCGTTCCAACGCATCCCGTAGATCCTGTGGACCGGGATGTTTGAACTTCCATGCTTCGAAATAGGCCTGCATTCCAGCATCGAATACTTCGGTTCCGATCGCTTGACGTAAATACTCAAAGGCCGCTGCCGATTTCTTGTAGACGATTGTACCGTAGTTAATAGAAGTGAAGTCATCCGAATGGCATTGCATCGGTTGGTCTCCGAGCATGCGCGCACTCAGTAAATAGGCCAATTGGTCTTGGCTTTGATACGAATAGCGGTTGAAGTCCAATTTCTGCATGAGTGGTGTCATTTCGCTTTTCAACCCGCCCAACCCCAAATCCTCTCCATATTTCTCCACGAAGTAGCGGGTCTCATTGAAAGAATTGATGCCTTCATCCATCCACGCATGGGTGCGCTCGTTGGACCCCAGGATTCCGTAAAACCAATTGTGACCGACTTCATGAACAATGACCGTTTCCAAGCTCAAGTCACTTCCCACCCGGCCGATGACCGTCACATTGGGGTACTCCATCCCTCCTCCTGCGCTGATCGTTCCATCCACGGCTGTCACATGATTGTACGGATAATCCCCATTCCATTTGGAATAGGCGTAGGTTCCATCTGCGATGTATTCCAGCGATTCCTTCCAATACTCTGCCTGATTCGGAGTAAACATGGCCCAAGTGGTGACTTGACGCTTGCTGTTAGGCAGTTCAACGGATCCCTTCAACACCATCCACCGCTTGTCAGCGAACCACGCAAAATCATGCACGTTCTGTTGCTGGAATCGCAAGGTCTTCAAGCGCATGGACGAAAGTGGGAATTCATCTTTTTTCTCGACAATAGAATCCGATTCAAAAAACGCTTCATTCAAACTTCGCTCGGTCTGAAGCACCAATGAGTCCATAAAGGTCAATTCGGCTGCGTTGTCCGCTTGGCTGGGATTGAGATCGCCTGTTGCTCCAACGACATAATTCGAAGGCAACGTGATGGACACATCGAACGAACCGTATTCCGAATAAAACTCGCCTTGATTGAGGTACGGCATCTCATGCCAGCCGTCCCGATCATATACCGCTGGCTTGGGGTACCATTGGGTCATCTGATAAGACTCTCCGATGTGGCCAAGGCGGCTGATTCGTCCAGAAGGAATGCGCACACGAAAAGGCGTTGTGTACTGCAATTCGTTCCCCGGAAGCAACGGTTCAAGCAGTTCTAGCCGGGCAATG
The DNA here is from genome assembly GCA_913041135.1 of uncultured Flavobacteriales bacterium. GTDB lineage: Bacteria > Bacteroidota > Bacteroidia > Flavobacteriales_D > Sanyastnellaceae > UA16. The sequence goes on along the minus strand of CAJWIF010000017.1, from coordinate 22,947 downwards.
TCACGATGTTCTGGGTGAAAACCCCATGTTGCAGCAGTGCCATTGATCTGGAAGGCCAAAGAATCAATGCCGCCCAGATCACGCTGCATGGCCCAAAACATGAATAGATTCCCATTTCGAAATTCTTGTTTGGCCAGGGCCGACTCCCCACTTTCGTAAGCGTTAGGCCACAAATGAATCCACAGAAAATCCAAGGTATCGGGACTGTTATTTACGTATGACGTGGTAATATCTCCATGCAATTCATGCCGTTCATCCTCGAGTTTCACATCGATGAAATGATCGACCGTTTGCTGAAAATATCCATCCGGAGTCACACCGTCGAGGGGCTCTTGGCCCAACACGAGTAACGGGTAACACAAAACCGTCAACAGTGCCATTTTCCAAACTCGGCTCACATCCCTAGAAATAAACATTCTTCGCATACACAAAACTAGGGCAATCTGTTTCACCTAGGCATCAAACCCTTATTCCGAGAAGTGCCCACTCCCTCTTGAAGCTTGAATTCTCCCAATCGGTTCTTGGCATCTCTGACTTAAATTTGCACCATGGGAGCGACAGAAATTGCTTTTATATTTTTGATTTATCTGCTGTTGTTTGGCGCCAAAGGCATTCCCTCCATGGCCCGGACCATGGGCTCGACCGTGCGGCAGTTTCGGCAAGCCACTGATGAAATTCAACGCGAAATATTGAGTGGAACTGAAGGCGTTCGAAATGAAGTGAACAAGGTCCGCGATGCGGCCAACCCCATGAGCAAAAAGCCTCAGAAAGAGTCGCCCAAGAGCAGCGATACGACGAAGCCAAGTGAAGCGTCGACAACTCCTCAGGCAGAACCCGATTCCGAATGAATTTATTCCTCCTCATTTTGGGGCTCACCGTGCTTGTATTGAGCGGAGACTGGCTCGTACGATGCGCTTCTAGTTTAGCGATCCGGGCCTCCATCCCACCTGTAATCGTGGGGTTGACCATTGTATCCATCGGTACATCCGCTCCGGAAGTCATTGCCTCTGTTCGTGCGGCATTGGAGGGCAACCCCGGGATTGCCATCGGGAATGTCATCGGATCGAACATCGCCAACCTGGCCTTAATTTTAGGCGTCGCGGCACTGGTCCATCCGATTGTTGTAACCCGCTCCATTCTGCGGGCTGACTGGCCGGTCTTGATGGTCGCCAGCCTCTTATTCGCGGGGTTTGCTTGGGATGGACAATTGGAAAGTTGGGAGGGTGGCGTTCTTTGCACGGGAACGGTGGCCATGCTCATTATGCTCTATTATAGAACCCGTCAAAGCCAAAACGAGGACACGTCATTGGAAGAGGAAATGGGCATTGAACCCCCATTGGACAAGCCCCTCATTTGGCTTTTCGGCGGAATCATCGTTGCCTCAATCGGGCTCTATTATGGCTCCGAGTGGTTCATTGAAGGTGCGCGCGAACTTGCCCTCCAAGCAGGGGTCAGTGATCACATCATAGGCCTGACTGTTGTGGCCTTTGGCACCAGCGTTCCTGAACTGGTAGCGTCCGTGGCTGCCGTGTTGAAACGAGAATCAGATCTCGTTCTTGGAAACCTCATCGGGTCGAATATCTTCAACATCTTTCTGGCCATCGGCGTGTCTTCAAGCATCATCGATTTGCCCGTTGATTCCCTTGCAATTTCGCAGGATTTTTGGTGGATGCTTGCCATCGCGGCACTCGTGTTTCCGATGATGCTGCATCGACGTCTTGTTCATCGCTGGAAAGGCGTTGTTTTGGTTGGAATCTACTGCGCTTACATCGCATTGGTTGTTTCGAACTTATGACCCCCGAAATCATATTGGAAGACGGGAAGTGTCGCTGCCTTCTATTCCCTGGCTTGCTTCAAAACGAACGTGCTGAACACTGGATCGAAGCCTTGCCTTGGCAGCAAAATGAGATCCGTATGTTTGGCAGAACCCATGCCGAACCGCGATTAACAACCTGGATGGGTCCGGCCTATCGTTACGCCAGCATTCAGTGGACTGACACGCCATTTTCAGATGAAATGGCCCGCCTCATGAACGTGGTTCAACACCATGCATCACCCGAGAAAAAGTTCAATGCTGTGTTAGCGAATCTCTATCGGGATGGCCAGGATGCCATGGGGTGGCACCGCGACGATGAAAAGGACATCGACTCCCAGTGCATAGCCAGCGTTTCTCTGGGAAGCACGCGAGACTTTGCGATTCGCCATCGCCAAACGGGTCAAAAATGGACTGTATCGTTACAGCATGGTGACGTGCTCATCATGGAGGCCATGCAAGAGGCGTTCGAGCACAGCGTCCCACGCCGAAAACGCACCGACACACCGCGAATCAACTTCACTTTTCGGCATATTGTGACTTCCTGATTCTGAAGGGTGACGTTCACAATCTTCTGAGGTAAATTTGAAGGTTGAAAGCATTCCATTTAACGCGCTAACATTATGTCTGTTCACAAACAAGCCAAACGCATCACCACCCAAGTGCTTGCGGAGATGAAAGCCAATGGCGAGCGCATTGCCATGCTGACCGCCTATGATTATTCCATGGCCACCCTTGTGGATCAAGCCGGTGTGGACATCATCCTGGTCGGAGACAGTGCCTCCAATGTGATGGCCGGTCATGAGACCACCTTGCCTATCACCTTGGAGCAAATGATTTACCACGCTTCGGGCGTGGTACGCGCGGCAAAACGCGCCTTGGTCGTCGTGGACTTGCCGTTTGGCACGTACCAAGGCAATTCGAAAGAAGCCCTGAAGTCTGCCATCCGCATCATGAAAGAGAGCGGTGCTCACGCCGTCAAACTGGAAGGAGGAAGGGAAGTTCGAGAAAGCATTGAGCGCATTTTAAGCGCTGGAATCCCTGTTATGGGGCATTTGGGGCTCACTCCACAATCCATTTACAAATTCGGCACCTATACCGTGCGAGCAAAAGAAGACCTCGAAGCTCAACTTCTACGAGAGGACGCCAAGTTGCTCGATGACATCGGATGTTTTTCCATTGTTTTTGAGAAAATCCCGGCTGGGCTCGCTGGAGAAGTCAGTGCTGCGGTCAACTGCCCTACCATCGGCATTGGTGCTGGAGGTGCATGCGATGGTCAGGTATTGGTACTGCATGATATGTTGGGGATTACCCAAGAGTTCAGCCCTCGTTTTTTGAGACGCTATCTCGACATGGGCGAACAAATGAAGCGGGCCATTGGCAATTATGTCCAGGATGTTCGGTCTCGGGATTTCCCGAATGAAGAAGAACAGTACTAAAGGAATGGATTCAGCCAGCTCTTCTCAAGATGGAACACAATGGGCCAGACAGCCCAAGGCGCCCATCATCATGAGCACGGTGGACAATTTGCAGGTCTTGTATGAAGACAATCACCTGATTGCCGTAAATAAGCGCTCTTCTGACATTGTTCAGAGCGATGCAAGCGGTGACATTACACTGTGCCAGGTCGTCGGAGAATATGTGAAGCGCAAGTACAACAAGCCCGGTGATGCATTCATTGGAACCGTCCACCGCTTGGATCGCCCCGTAAGCGGCGTGATTTTGTACGCACGAACAACGAAAGCGCTATCCAGACTCAGCAACATGTTTCGCTTGCGGGATATGCAAAAAACCTATTGGGCCGTCACCCGGCCTGGACCTAGTCCAGCTGAAGGTCACATTGTCAATTTTCTTGAGAAGAACATCAAGACCAACAAGAGCTTTGCTTCAGACTTTGATGGACCCAATAAAAAACAGTCGGAATTGACCTATCGGACGGTGGGGCGATCGGACCACTACACCTTTGTGGAGGTGCAGCCGAAAACAGGTCGGCACCACCAGATTCGCGCCACACTGGCCAGTCTCGGAAGTCCTATCAAAGGTGACATCAAATACGGAGCCCGCAGGACCAATGACAACGCATCCATTCATTTGCATGCGCGACGGATTGAGTTCATCCACCCCGTCCGCAAGACGCCATTGAGCATTTTGGCCCCACCACCAGAAGATCCTGTTTGGAACGAATGGCTGCGCATTGAAGTCGGACTTGCAGAACCCTGACTTAAAAGTTGAGAATCCTTCTTAAAAGACATTTCGGCAGCGGCTGTCGCTGTGTATCTTTGCGGCCATGAATACGCAACCCGAACACGTTAAGTGCCTCATCATTGGTTCAGGTCCTGCCGGCTACACGGCAGCCATCTACGCTGCACGAGCAGACATGAAACCCGTTCTCTACCAGGGAATGCAGCCTGGAGGGCAGCTCACAGAAACCACAGAGGTCGATAATTTTCCCGGTTATCCTGAGGGCGTCAATGGGCCTCAAATGATGGCTGATTTGGAAGCACAGGCCAAGCGTTTTGATACGGACGTGCGCAACGGTTGGGTAACCGAAGTTGATTTCTCTGGACCCGTCCACAAAATCTGGGTGGGTGACGGTGCAGACCGCACGGAAGTTCACGCCGATAGTGTGATCATCTCCACGGGCGCATCCGCCAAATGGCTCGGCTTGGAAAGTGAATTGCGTCTGCGTGACGCTGGCGGCGGAGTAAGTGCCTGTGCTGTGTGTGACGGCTTCTTTTACCGCGGTCAGGAAGTGGTCATCGTAGGCGCAGGTGACACAGCTTGCGAAGAAGCGAGCTACCTCGCGAAACTCTGCTCCAAAGTGACCATGCTTGTGCGACGCGGTGAAATGCGCGCCTCAAAGGCCATGCAAAATCGTGTATTTGGAATGGAGAACATCGAAGTCTTGTGGAATACACAAACCGTTGAAGTTTTGGGTAAAGACGGTGTGGAAGCCATTCGGGTGGTGAACAATGAAACACAAGTCGAGCACGACATCCCTGCGACGGGATTCTTTGTTGCCATTGGTCACAAGCCCAATACGGATGTATTCAAAGGCTGGATTGATTTGGATGATCAGGGCTACATCAAGTATGAAGAAGCGGGCACGTCCAAAACCAATCGTGAGGGTGTATATGTCTGTGGGGATGCTGCGGATAAGATCTACCGCCAGGCCGTTACGGCAGCAGGTACGGGTTGCATGGCAGCACTTGACTCAGAGCGTTATCTAGCTGCACGAGGGATTCACTAAAGACTCCCTGCGTTAGTCGCAGAGTGTATCATAGAACGGAAGCCAGAGCAACAAATCGGAAACAGACCGGTTGCCGTTTCCATCGAAATCACCAAAGCACGGACCTCCAAATCCGCCGATCCCGCCATCTCCACTTCCGTCGCTAACGCATTGTCCAATGATGTCATCCCACACGGTGCCTTCTCCACAATACGATGGAGGAAGAACGAGGCATGACCCGTCGTCGTCGGTGGCTGTCTCGTTGAAATTTTCAGCCAACACATCCATGCAGCCGAGAATTTCAAAGGAGTCACACACGCCATCTCCATCCACATCAGAAAGACAGTTTCCAGTGCAGTCCAACGCCTCCTCTGGATAAATACATTCGCCTGAAACATTGGCTTCAGCGTCAAAATTGCAAGCAACCTCATCGAGGCAACCTGTAAACAAACAGCTCCCATCATCATCGGTTGCTGTGGGATCGAAATTATCGGCATTGATTAGCGTGCAGCCCAACACCTCTTCTTCGTCGCAGACCGTATCTCCGTCTACATCCGATACGCATGTACCTGAGCAATCACGATACGGCGCGGCAAAAACACACTGGCCATCATCGTCTGTCGCTTCATCCATGAAATTACAGGCACCCTGATCGGTGCATCCTGAAATTTCGAAGGGATCACAAATGCCATCACCGTCTGCGTCCAAGAGACAACTTCCATTGCAATCGTAGCCATCCATTGGATAATCACACGATTCTAAGTCCGTGACATCCAGAGCAAAATTGCAAGCCTCTGGGTCTTCACATCCCGCAATTTCAAAAGGATCACACACCCCATCTCCATCCGAATCAACGAGGCACATTCCAGCACAGGTATATCCCGTCTCGGCATACGCACATGACCCATCGTTGGCATTGGCTGATGCCTCAAAATTGCAAGCATTCACATCCGTACAACCGGAAGCACCCGCACTGAAAGTCCCTGCTATCAGCTGTTCATTGAATGGATCCCCTTCAATGAAGACTTGTAAATTGAATAACCCATCAATCAAACCATCTGTCGTCACCTGAGCCAATAAAACACGCAAATCTTCACCTGCCACTCCATTGGTGCTGCCGGGCAATACAAACCAGCTTCCACCGATCTCAGATTCGACGATCAAATCCTCACCGGATTCAAATGCAGACAATTCCGCCCCCATGCCAATCGTAGAGATTCCATCCCCATTGCCTGACTGAGGAGATGTTTCCAAGCCAATAGTCACCCAGCTATCATAATTTAAATCGGGCAGGATTCCAATGAAGAAAGCGCTGATATCCGTGCCGAATGACCCTCCTGCTGGATGCTGAAAAAATGATGTAGTGGTTGTTAAAGAACAGGGCGCCATGTTATTGCCATAAGCTGCTCCAAGAAAATCTGACTCCGATGTCATCAGTGCATACACGCGGTACGTAGTCATTCCCGAAAAATCGGTATTACCAATAGCTCCATCATGTTGGGCGACAGTTTCTACCCAAACGCTCGTGAGTTGTGCAGACGATTTTGAGCTCATCATAACACTGATGATGGACAACAAGATGAACTTTGAGCGAAGGGGTAACATCGGTTTGGCTTTTTGGTGAGCCCTGATAAGATACGCAATCTATCTATTATTTATATAGTTTAGGCATCAATTATATCGCATACAACCGGAAATACACCATCGGTTCTCTTCTGTTTGATGAAAAACACACACGGCTCACGCGTCGCTGATCCAAAACATTCTCTTCAGATAAAATCAGGAACAAAAAAGCCCCACACCGAAGTGCGAGGCTTTGAAGTTGGGTGGCTAATGGGGCTCGAACCCACGACCCTCGGTACCACAAACCGATGCTCTAACCAGCTGAGCTATAGCCACCGTTTTACCCCTAAGGGTGCGCAAAGATAATCGCGATGCTTTAATTCGCACTTTTCAGTGCAGGGAATATTGCATGACCGTATAATTCGTTGAAAGGGATCCTCTTTTCGATGGGACATCCAATCACATCTGTTTGTGCATTCACAGGGGTTTCTCCTTTCAACAATGCCTCCACAGCATCTTGTAAATCCTGATTTCGGGGACTATTCCGGTGCTTTCCCAACGCAAAATAGAAATCATTGATTCGGCCACGATACCGCACTTCACCCAGTGAATCCAGCACAAAGACTTCGGGAGTCCAACTGGCGTTGAGCTGGTCGGCCCACCCCACTGTATCGCTCGCCAATTCCCATTCTACGGCATACCGGTCTTCAAATTCAGCGATTTGATCCTCAGATACCGTGGGGTTCGGAAACCATCCCACGAACTCGATTTGTCCCGGATACTCCTGTTCCCATTGCTCATGCATGGCATTGAGATAAAACGTGTAGTCCTGGCAAATGGGGCACAATGGCGCTAGAAACACCCACACTTTCCACATCAGTCGATGACTTGAATGACGTGACTTCGTACCGTACCCAAAGACGTCGTCATGCGGTAGAAGTACGTTCCCGCATTCAATTCTCCCAGCACAAACGTTTGCTGGTGGTGCCCCGCAGGAAAGGATTGTTCTGGCATCCAAGCATCCACTAAACGACCGCGGAAATCCAAAAGGTCCAAAGTCACATCAGCCCCTTCATTCAAATGAAAACCAATGGTGACCTCCCGTCCTGATCGATTCGGGTTGGGCCATGCCGGAAATAAATTGTCCGTCTGGTAAACAATGCGCGTGTCTTCGTCTGCAGTGGACAAGGCAATGTTCTCATCACCGGGTAGGTAATCCACAAATTGAAAGAACACCACAAACATCTCATCACCTGTGAGGTCTCCCCACGACATCCATTCCGGTGGATCATTTGGGTTGTTCGGGTTATTCGCGGTATTATCATACGTGCAAAACGCATGGATTTTGTACCCTGCCGGGATGTGCTTCAACGCAGGGTAACTAAAAATCCCCTGCCAGTTGAAGTCCCATTCTGGAATCGAAATCATCGGTATGGTATCACTGCCGTTGGCAGAGACAGCATAGACCTCCCACGCTTGACCGAGCAAATGGCAGTGTGGCGTTATCGATAGCACACTGATATCGTCTTCAATTTCAAAAATCCCGTGAAAGGTTGGGGTTTCGTTTGCCGGAATGAAAAAGGGTTCCGTCAAGCTATTGACTGTCATGAGCAATAAGTCCACCTCTCGTTGGATCGGATCTTCAGCAAAAAACAGATTCAAATGCGTCAAATCAGTTTCATCGACTGCTGACGGACCGTAGTGCATTTGCAAAAGCAGCCGGCCATCCGGTCCAATTTTCTTCCCAATGGTGGAAGGAAATTCTGTGGGGGAAGACCCGGGAACCCAGCCGCCAAAAAGGAAGTCCTCCACGTTGACACCATAATCGCCAAAACTCTCATACCCCAGTTCAGGGTCCGCTGCATCCAGCGCTTCCGCACCCGCAATTGAAGTGGGGCTCTCCGTGTACGCAATCAGCGTGTGGTGCGCAATGGCAGAGTTTCCTGGTCGGATTTCAACAGCCCGAATTTCCGTCTCTTCCGTCACTCCTGTTTCCAGAACAAACACTTGATATTGCTCTTGCATGTCCCCTCCATGTGCATACGGCTCCGGCATTTCAAGCACCAAGTCCGGCTCTCCAATTTGACTTCCTTCAGGGAATTCAGGCAATCCGGGATTGTCCGCTGGATTCCCCTCTGGCATGCCCGCATCGTACCAATCGGACAACACTTCAATTTGACTCGCTGTCAAAAACCGCTCTCCTCGCAATGTCGCAAATTCAGGATCAGGTGTCCAAGGCGGCATGTAGCCCATGGATGTCACATAGGAAATGAAGGCTCCATGCTCGGATACTTCCTCATAGGTCGTAAACGGCATCGGCCCAATCTCACCAACACGGTGGCATTGAGTGCAATTCTGATACACAATGGGCGCCACATCCGCATGAAATGTAGGCGCTTGACCGCGCACCGAAAAAGCAACAGCGCTGAAGATGAAAAAAGAAAGGATTGAAATACGTTGCATGCTCGAAATACGTTAAATGGTACTACAAGTTTAATTCAATCTGGTGGACTTCGTTAAATCTCATCGCCTTCATCGAACTTTGTGCCTCATGGATTCGCTCGCCACCGTTCCGCCCAAACCGAGAATACTGCACATTGCCAGTTGGTACCCGAGCGCGGTACACGGCACCTTGGGCAATTTTGTTCGACGTCACATCGAAGCGATTGCGACACAATGTGACAGTGAGGTTTGGTTCGCAGCAGCGGTGCCTAAAGGACAGAAAGTGCCAATAGACACACTGGATACCCGCAGTTCAATTGCGGAACACCTCGTTTACTTCGCCGCAAAAAAACCTGTAGTACGGCAAACCACGCGCGCTTTGTTGCAGTTGGCTGAGGCACATGCTGTCCCACCTTTTGACCTCATCCATTTGCACGTCGCCTATCCGGCGGGGCAAGCCGCGAGACGATTGGCCAAGCGCTGGGACTTGCCCTTGGTGGTCACAGAACATTGGACAGCATACCATGCGGACCAGCGACACAAGCTGCCATTTTGGCGAAAACGCAGCATGCGACTTACGGGCCGAGCAAGTACGTTGCTCTGCCCAGTATCAGAGGATCTAGCTTCCAGCATGCGCGATTTCGGCATGGGAAATAAAACTCAGGTCATTCCCAATGTGGTCGATACAAACTTGTTCAAACGGGATGAACCCACTGCTTCATCGAATGACGCTTTTGAATTGTTGCACATCAGCTCCCTATCGGACGAACAAAAAAACATTTCGGGCATGTTGCGCGCGCTTGCCGATGCGCTGCCTCAATGCCCTCAACTGCGCGTGACGATTATTGGTGATGGAGACCCGCTTCCGCACCAACAATTCGCACGGACTTTAGGCATTGCCAATCGTGTGCAGATTCAAGGAGAAATCCCATTGTCAGAAGTTGCCGAACGCATGCGTGCTGCGGATGCGCTGATCCTTTTTAGCAACTTTGAAAACTTCCCGTGTGTCATCCCTGAAGCATGGGCCAGCGGAATCCCCGTGATATCGACGGACGTCGGAGGCATCGCGGAACACCTGACATCCGAGCGGGGAATCCTCGTGAAGCGAGGCGATGAAGCGGCCCTGACGTCCGCTATCGTCTCCATGGCGACGACCCCTTCACCAGCGCATCGTGATGCGGCTGCGTTGCGGGCCATTGCGATATCGACCTTCAGCATCGAAGCCATCGCAAACCATTACAAAGCGGCGTATCAAAAAGCCCTTCACCTTCATGCGTCCACAGACTCAAGGATCTCATGAATTTGCGCCGCACGATCATACAGTCTATTCAAAGTCGGGCCTGGCTTCTATTGCTCTCCACGGCCATCATCCTCATCAATACGCGCACCCTTGGACCTGAAGGACAAGGACAAATCGCCTGGATCCAGCTTGGACTGCTCCTGGTGACGGGCGCCAGCGGATTCATTGCAGGCGGAGCTGTGGTCTACTTGAAGAAGGTCATTCCTTTGCGCGCAACGCTTCTACCCGGCCATCTATGGCTGGTCATTTCTTCCATTGGCACCACGGCTCTTGGCATCCAGATGGGCTTCTTACCCGAGCATCACATGTTCGACATTGCCTTGTTGGGCTGGCTTCAGGGCATCATTATATTCCATGGACAGCTGCTCCTTGGAGCACAAAACATCCGTGCGCACAACCGACTACAGGTCATGCAAAACGCATGTGTTACTGCAGGATTGGCCCTCGTCTATTTCGTATGGGGTTGGCAGCATGTTGACGCATTTCTTGCTGTTCTGGGTATAAGTTTGGTCGCAACGGCCTTGCTCTCCATCCCTCCGCTGCGGCATTTACCACAAACCGATTCCCAACCACCTCTGAAAGAGGTCATCCGTTTGCTCTGGAAACATGGAAGTGCAGCACAAGCGGGTGGACTACTCCAAATGCTCACCAACCGAACCAATTTCAGTTTGCTTGCGCGTAGCACGGGCAATGGCGCCTCAGCAACGGGTATTTATTCGGTCGCTTTTTATGCCCTCGAAGCCATGTGGATTGTCGCAAGAGGCTTGGCCCCCGTGGTCCATGCGCGCACTGCCAACAACTCCGATCGCAATCAGAGAATTCGAGAAACACGGGGCATGCTCGGATTAGCGGTATTGACCACCATTCCATTGGCATGTTCCGCCGCATTGATTCCCGACTCCTGGTATGCCCATATCGTGGGTTTTGGCGGAATTCAGCCTGTTGTTTTGCGGCTTTTACCAGCGGCTATTGCCGGAGCTATGGCCTCCATTCTTGCCCACCACCTTTCAGGAATTGGACAACACAAGTGGAATGCCTATTCTTCCGGTTTAGGACTTTTCGTCCTGAGTCTTGGTGCCTGGCAGTGGATTCCCACTCATGGAATCCATGGCGCTGCCTATGCCGCATCTGTGGCCGCTGTTATGCAAACTATCTGCCTGGTCTTTGCTTGGAGTGACTGCGAACAGTCCCCCTGGCTCAATTTATGGCCTCGATGGAGCGAAATTCGCTCGAGTGTTGTGCGTTCAGAGGAGATCCAGTAAGTCCCGAACAACCGGAGGCCGGCTCGATTCAAATCCCTCTGCACTTTGCACGCCTCCCAAACGGCCCATCGCAGCATCGCGACTTTTCAGGTGCTGTAGAAACTCAGGCGAACTGATCGGAGTGGCAGGCTCCTCCTCAGACCCAGAATAGAACTGGGTCTTATAGGCCCCAATTGCAGCGTATTTAACGGTTTCAAAACCCGATATGTCCACAATGAAATCAGGGGTACGCCAGCGATCTTGGATGTAACAATGCAACGAAGGCGGGCGCCACGGCGCTTGTAATTCACCGCTTTTCTGATCAACCGTTTCAATTTTGAGCAGTCCACTTAAAAAACAAGCACGCTCCAACAAAGAACTCGCCCTAGCGTGATCCGGGTGCCGATCCGACTTGGCATTCGCCAAAACAAGTTGAGGCCTCAAACGTCGGAGCACTTCGATCACCTTCATGAGAGCCGGCTGATCAATTTCGAAAAAGCCATCTCCCAAATTCAAATTCTCACGATGCATAACTCCGAGAACTTCAGCAGCAGCAGCAGCCTCCAAGTCACGGGTCTCTCCCGTTCCACGGGTACCCAATTCTCCTCGGGTCAAATCGACCAAAGCAACGCGCTTTCCATTGGCCACCATCGACGCGATCGTTCCTCCTGCGGCCAACTCCACATCATCTGGATGGGCACCAAAAGCACAGACATCCATCGGATCCAATTGAGCTTGCGTCATGACGACAAAGTTAGGGTTTAACAAAAATCTCAATACCCATTGCAGTGAACAAGTTTTAGATGCATCTTGTTGACCCAATATGAGTTCATTATCCTCCAGTCGTTCCTCGCAAGCAATCGTAATTGGCGCAGGGTTTTCGGGCATTGCAGCGGCAACAGAATTGGCTTCACAAGGGGTCGATGTAGTGGTGCTTGAACGGCACAACCACCCTGGTGGAAGGGCCCGTGTTTTTCAAGAAGCCGGATTCACGTTTGATATGGGGCCCAGCTGGTACTGGATGCCCGACGTATTTGAGGCCTATTTCGAGAAATTTGGAAGCCATGTCAACGAAGAGCTCGACTTGGTGCGCCTCGACCCTTCTTACAAAGTGTGGTTCACAGGAGAATCATTGGATGTCCCCGCAGCGTTTGAATCCATGCAGGTCGCCTTCGAATCTATGGAAAAAGGGGCGGGCCAGAGGCTCGCTGATTTCATGGCGGAGGCCAAAATCAAGTATGACATTGGAATGAGTGAATTTGTGTGGAAGCCAGCGCACAATGTCTTGGAATTTGCTGATTGGAAAACCGTGAAACAAGCGACACACTTGTCTCTATTCACCTCGTTTAGCAAGCATGCCAGGCGGTATTTCACTGATCCACGTTTGCTTCAGATTATTGAATTTCCTGTTTTGTTTTTAGGCGCTAAACCAGAGAAAACACCTGCTCTCTACAGCCTTATGAATTATGCCGACACGATGCTCGGTACATGGTATCCTATGGGCGGGATGCATGAAATTGTCCGCGCTTTGGTTCGCGTAGCCGAGCGTAATGGAGTTCAATTTCATTACGAGCAAGATGTCGCCTCCATCGATGCCAATCAAGGCAAAGTCTCCGGTGTGACGCTCCGTGATGGAACCAAATGGAAAGCCGAAACCATCATCGCTGCGGCTGACTACCACCATGTGGAACAGCATCTCCTACCCGCTGCATTCAGACGATACGATGCGACGTATTGGGATAACCGCGTGATGTCTCCGAGCTCCCTTCTTTTTTATGTGGGTGTGGACATTCGAGTTCCACAGTTGAAGCATCACAATTTGTTTTTCGACACGCCATTCGGCCCGCATGCGTCCACCATTTATGATGACCCTGCTTGGCCAGAAGATCCGCTTTTTTATATCAGCGCTCCTTCAAAAACAGATTCCGGAGTGGCCCCTGAAGGACACGAAAATCTATTTTTCTTGATTCCATTGGCCCCAGGGCTTTCTGAAGAGGAAGGTCAACGAGAATTCTATTTTAACCACTTATGCGACAGATTAGAAAGCCACATCGGTTTGGATATTCGACCGCATATTGTGTTTAAGCGCAGTTATGCCCATGCCGAATTTCAAGAGGATTACCGGGCTTTCAAAGGCAATGCTTATGGCTTAGCCAACACATTAAAACAAACCGCATTTTGGAAACCCAAAATGAAAAGCAAACTTCCAGGCTTGTTTTTCACCGGTCAACTGACCACCCCTGGTCCAGGCGTACCCCCAAGTTTGATTAGCGGAGAAGTCGCCGGTAGAGAAGCCAAATCATGGCTTGAAGTCGGGAATTGAACCTATTGACCCTTTCTCAAGTTAGTACCCAATGGACGCCATCGCCTTATATGACCGTGTATGCTACGAATGCAGTGTGCAAACCACAAAAGCCTATAGCACCTCATTTTCGCTGGGAATTCGGTTTCTTGGCAAACCTCTAAGAACACCAGTTTATGCCATTTATGGTTTTGTTCGGTTTGCAGATGAGATTGTGGATTCATTTCATGATCACGACAAGAAGGATCTATTTGAACGATTCAAAGCAGATACGTACGCTGCCATTGATGAAGGCATTAGCCTCAATCCCATTCTTCACGCATTTCAACGCGTATTCCACCAGTATCAAATTGACCGGGAACACGTGGATTTGTTTCTACGCAGCATGGAATGGGATTTGAAACGGAATGACTATGACCGGCAAGGGTTTGAAGACTATGTCGTTGGTTCAGCTGAAGTGGTTGGCCTGATGTGTCTCCGTGTTTTTGTGGATGGAGATGACACAAGGTATCAAGAGTTATTACCGAGTGCGAGGAGGTTGGGTGCGGCTTTCCAAAAAATCAATTTCTTGCGCGATCTAAAAGATGATTTTGAAGAGAAAGGGCGAACGTATTTCCCAGGTCTTGACATGACTCAATTTACAGAGACCACTAAAAAGTCGATTGAAAGTGAAATTGAAAGCGACTTCAAAGCCGCTCACATTGGCATCCTACAGCTACCCCGCTCAAGTCGATTAGGCGTCCATGTGGCCTATATCTATTACTTGCGGTTGTTCGAGAAAATACGTCAACTGCCGAGCGAGCGAATCATGGAGGAGCGCATCCGCATTCCGAATGGAAGAAAGCTGACCCTGCTGTTTAGCTCATACGTCCGGCACCAATTGAATCTGCTCTGATCATGAAATGGTATTTGGCCTGTTGTCTCGCTTTTTTCGGGGTCCTTCCCTCGATGCAATCGCAAACAAGTTCCGCTCCAAAAATTGGTGGCCGATTGGACGTTTGGAAAGCATACCGGGTGGCTTCCGAAAACAAAGAATTGGGCGATTCTCTGTCCGTTTTTGAAGATGCTGCAACAGCCTATTCTGCAGCACACAAAGAAAGTGCAGAAGCTCTTGGAATGGTTGCTACTGCTGAACTAATGAAGGTGGAGTCCATGCAAAATCTTTTGGAAAAACTCGAAGCATTCTTGCACTGGAAAGCGCATCTTGAAACAGCCATCGAAAGCCAACCCATGGATCCTGATTTGAGAGTTTTTCGGCTTTCCGTTCAACTGCATGTCCCGGGAATCTTGGCGTATTCTGGAGAGATTGATGAAGATGTTCTCTTTATTTCGAATGCCCTTCATTCAGGAAACTGGTCAACAGATCCTGAACACGAAACATTCATCCGCGATTTGTTCCACGCCTTTGACTTGACTCCTGAGTTGGACTCCGATGAGCACGAATAACGAAGAACACGTCATCCTAGTCGACGCCGAAGACAACGCTTTGGGCGCCATGAACAAAATGGAGGCGCATGAAAAAGGAGCGTTACATCGGGCGTTTTCCATTTTCATTTTTAATAGCGATGGTCGCTGGCTGCTTCAACGAAGGGCTTTGGACAAGTACCACAGCCCGGGATTGTGGAGTAATACGTGCTGCAGCCACCCCCGTCAAGACGAATCCGTTATTGAGGCAGGGATTCGCCGATTGAATGAGGAAATGGGCATGTATTGTCAGATCGAACCCCAGTTTTATTTCACGTATCGGTGCAACTTACCGAACGGTTTGATTGAGCACGAGTTGGACCATGTGCTCGTGGGGTATTCAGACAAAACGCCACAGCTGAATTCAAAGGAAGTCTATGACTACAAGTACATCACCACAGAACAGCTAGAACAGGAGATACAGTCCTTTCCGGATCGCTTCTCTGTTTGGTTTAAGCTCTGTTTTCATCGCGTTCGAAATCGTTTTAGTGAAATGGAGCGCCTGCGATGAAACCATCCACTGAACAGACAGCCATTGTCATCGGTGCTGGGGTTGCCGGGCTGGCCACAGCCATACGGATGGCCGCTTCGGGCATCGGAACAGCTGTCTACGAGCGCGCATCTGGACCAGGAGGAAAACTAAAAGAAGAGCACACGAAGGGGTACCGCTTTGATCTTGGACCTTCGCTTTTCACCATGCCCGAATTGGTCATGGAGTTGGATCGCTTGACGCGATCTAGCGCTCATGTCCAAGCAGACAAACTCCCTGAAGTATTTCGCTATCAAACGCTGGATCGTTCAACGCATTATTTCTGGGAAGATGCTACGCGAATTGTCGCCTGGGCAGATCGCAAGGCTTTCAAAGAGGCCGTTTTACAAGCCGTCGAAGTGGAACCCCATGCTTTAGACCACCATCTTAATCACAGCCAAACGATTTACGAGGCGACGCGAAAGCTGTTTTTGGAGCAAAGTCTCCATGAATGGAAACGCTTCAGCTGGCCTGCGTTTTCCAAGGCCATTCCCCATTTGCACCGCCTGCCCTGGTTCGGCTCCTTGCACCGGTTGAATCGCAAGCGATTGCATGAACCTCATCTTGTTCAGTTGTTTGATCGCTATGCGACCTACAATGGCTCTGACCCCCATCGCGCGCCGGCAATGTTGCATGCCATTCCGCATTTGGAACACGGCATCGGAACGTTTTTTCCTGAGGGTGGCATGATGGGCATTGTGCATCACCTTTTTGCACTCGCCCAAAGTTTGGGTGTAGCGTTCCACTTTGACCAGTCGGTACAAAAAATAGTGCATCGCAACGGTCACGTGAAAGGCATCGTCGTGGAATTGGACAGTCGTCCTCATCACGTTCAAGCCGACATCGTAGTTTCCAATGCTGACATTCACCCGACCTATCGGAAGCTATTGCCAGACATCAAAGCACCGGAACATATTCTCAAACAAGAGCGGTCCTCAAGTGGGGTGATCTTTTACTGGGGAGTCAAGGGGGAGCGCAAAGAATTGCACTTGCACAATATTTTATTCAGCAAGAACTACCGCCAAGAATTTCAAACGATTGACGCGTTGGGACATCCTGGAAATGACCCCACAGTCTACATCAATATCACCTCAAAGTTGCAACCTTCAGACGCCCCGTCCGGATGCGAAAACTGGTTTGTCATGGTGAATGTAAGTGCAGACCCGGAAACGATTGACGCCGAAATGCCGACAATCCGCCGTGCGGTATTGGATAAAATTTCAAGAACTCTCGGACATTCCATAAGCAACCTCATTGAGACGGAGTCCATCCTCACCCCGCGTGACATTGAGAACCGAACGAGTTCATGGCGCGGCGCCCTTTATGGGGCCAGTTCCAACAATGCGCTCGCCGCATTTCTCCGCCACCGAAATCGTTCGAAACAAGTCAAAGGATTGTATTTTTGTGGTGGAAGTGTGCATCCTGGCGGTGGCATTCCACTCTGCTTACTTAGCGCGCGTATTGCATCTGAATTGATCCAAACAACGACTCCATGAACTGGACCACTCTTAAACGCTGGGCTCCCTTGGTCATGATCATCCTCAACAGTGTGGGGGTGGCTGGCGTGTTGTTGGGATTTGGTGAAACTATCCTGCAATTCACTGCTTTGAATTTGCTGATAAACGGGATACTAGCCGCTTGGCTGGATTGGGATTCTCGCAGTCGCATGTGGGTATACGCGGCTCTAGGTGGATGGCTTGTCGAATGCTTCGGTGTGCACACCGGGTGGCTATTTGGTGCTTACAACTATGGACACGGTCTCGGACTTCAGGTCGCCGAAGTCCCTTTGATTTTAGGGGCATTGTGGTTTGTCACGCTCATGGGGTTTGGCCATTGGGGCGGGCGCTGGCTGCTTCGGTTTAGACTTGGCACGAAAGCACATAAAGTGGGTACGGCGATTGTGGCAGCAACTCTTATGATGGGACTCGATGCTTTTATAGAGCCCGTGGCCATCCAATCGGGTTGGTGGGAGTGGGCGCAAGGAGATGTGCCCTGGACCAATTATGCCTCGTGGTGGGGCATTGCTTTTCTTTTTCATTTAGCCCCGAGACAATCAACAGAATCCAAGGGAACTGGAATCTTAGTTCTCATCTTTGCAGCGTTCTTCATTCTGCTCAACGTTTTTCCATGGACCGTTTGATTTTCTTCACTCACCCCGCATTCATTGTGATTGCAACCTTTCTGGTTATGGAGGGTGTAGCGTGGTTCGCACACAAGTATATCATGCATGGATTGATGTGGTATTTTCATCAAGACCACCATGTCCATCAACCGGGGTTTTTTGAAAAAAACGACGCCTTCTTTTTAATTTTTGCTGTCCCTAGTGCAAGTTGCATCATTACGGGATCCATGGCAGAAGGTGACTTTCGAATTTGGATTGGCGCAGGAATTGCAGCGTATGGCTTGGCTTACTTCCTCGTTCATGATGTTTTCATTCACCAACGATTCAAGTGGTTTCGAAGGACAGAAAACACCTATTTCATGGCGATTCGAAAGGCACACAAAGTGCACCATAAGCACTTGACCAAAGAAAAAGGAGAGTGTTTTGGGATGCTATTCGTGCCCTTGCGCTACTGGCTTGAGGCGAGGAAATCTCAAAGGAAATGGTCAACAGACACGCAACCCCCCGTTAAATAATGAGCGGACTCTATCTGGCCGTCGACCTCGCTGTGCTAGCAATCCCATTGCTTCTCAGCTTTGACAAACGCGTTCATTTCTTTGGCCAATGGAAGGACTTTTGGCCTGTGAACATCGGCGTATTGATCTTCTTCATCACATGGGACGTCTTTTTCACCGAATGGGGAATTTGGGGATTCAACCCGGACTATCTCTTGGGTCCTGAATGGCTTGGATTGCCCATTGAAGAATGGCTGTTCTTCATTTGCATTCCTTATGCCAGCGTCTTCACTTACGCCACGTTAAAACATTACGTGCGCAGGAATCCATTCAGACACAGTGCGATCACCTTGAACATGGCAGCCATTGCAATTACCGCGGGGCTAAGCTATTGGTATTCGGATGCGTGGTATACGTTTTCTGCAAGCGCGCTTCTGTGTGTGTTTTTCACTTGGTCTGCGGTGAACTATGTAGCGTGGTCACATCACTTGTGGATCACCTTTTTCGTCCTACTCACTCCCTTTATCATCACCAACGGAGTTCTCACGGGAATCACCTTTTGGGAGTATCCGTTGTTGCACAATGATGCCAGCCAAATCCAAGATTCCATCGTTTGGTACGCAGGAGAGCACACGACTGGATGGCGTATTTGCAGCATGCCCGTGGACGACCTGATTTATGGATTTCTCCTCATCGGTCTCCACATTGTCGGATTTGAAGCGTTGCAAAAAAGACGCTTGGGACTCGGACCTTACTCTGACTGAATCCCCGAGCGCCATTTGAAAAGCGCCTGAATTGGACGGTGATCGGATAACTTCACATCGCCGGTTTCGAATTCCACAGGCTCCAGAACAGGACTGTGAAGGATGAAATCAATGCGCATTCCGGGAATATCTCCAGCATACGTGGCACCGAGTAATGGTCCATTTCCATTGTACGCATCTTGCAAATATGGCTGAAACTGTTGTTTCGCAAACGAAACAGGACCGTCATTGAAATCACCCATCAAGACCACCGCGTAAGGACTGTTTGCAACGCTCTCCGCGACCAATTCTGCCTGCAACGCTCTTTTCTGCCAAGCCGTTTCTAAGCGATCCAGCAGCCGCAGACGTTCAGTTTCATCTGGACCCTGGCGCATCGCTTGATAATCCTCATGTTCAAAATGAATGCTGCTGAGATGCACATTGAAAGCACGAACGGTGTCTTTGCCGATGAGAAGATCAGCATACATGGCGCTGTTGTTCTTATCATTTGGGAAATCAATCGCTTTCACATCTAGAATGGGAAAACGAGAAAGTATGGCCAGTCCAAACAGCTTGTCATGGCCCCTTCCCAACTTTAATTCTTGAGCCCAATGCGCTAGTCCCGAAGCGCGTTGCAAACGTTGCTGCGTCATCCAAGGATCCGCATTTTCTTCCAAGAAACACTCCTGTATACACACCAAGTCAGGTTTCACAGAGCCCAACAGAGACAACATTTCTTCCCGGGAATTGGCATTGTTCAACCAGCCGAGGCGGTCAAATTGACGCACATTCCAAGAAAGTACGCGGAATTCCATTTCATCATCTAATCCATTTCCTCCCTTTTGAAATACAGACGATGCACCCGGTGAAAAGCTCCAAGTTGGTGACTCCCCTCCGATGTTTTTGGGATAACCCGTCCAACCCCATGTTTGCGCTGCATGCGGTGCTGACAGAACAATAAAAATAAGTCCCCACCGAAACGCCCGCCACCGGCGGAATAGTAAACTACTCACTGTGCCGATGGCCAGAAAGGTCCAGGTCAGTGGAAACCCCATGCCTGCAATGGCCAGCGAAGACCAAAGAGAAGGGGAAAGACGAACTGCCAATTCCGCCCCAAACACACCGACAATGCCCAACAGGGTCACTGCAACGGGCCACCAAGGCTTTCGCTGAAGTGTCATCCTTTTTTGGAAGCTTGAAACAAGAATGCTTTTTCTTCCTTGGTCAGATTGTCATATCCGTGCTTAGACACCTTATCCAAAATAGCATCCATCCGAGCCAAACGGTCCTTCTTTTCTTGATTGAAGTCAGCATCACTTTTGACTCGAGATGACCGCGTGTCCTTTTTTGCTTTTCGAGACCACGAAGTGCGTTTGGGACGCTTTTCAACGCGCAGTTTGGACTTCTCTCTTGGCTTGAATGCGCTTGTTATGGCATCCAACATGCGCTCAAACCACCCAACCAAGTCACGCCCTTGGTCTGCTTGTTTTACCATCACATATCCAAACAGCGCTCCGCCCAAATGGGCCAAGTTCCCTCCAGTATTCTCTCCATTACTCAAAGCAAAGTAATCCAGTAAAATAAGGGCAAGTGCCACATATTTCAACGGAACAGCACCGATAAGAATCAGTCCAATACGCCGATCGGGGTCGCGGGTAGCTACGGCGACCAAGATGGCCATAACGGCCGCGCTCGCGCCATAAGCATAGGTACCTTGTTGCAATCCCGGAAAGACATTGGTCGCTGTAAAATACAGAACGAATCCAGCCAACCCCCCTACGATGTATGTGCTCAATAAACGGCGCGCACCAAAATGAGCCACGAATAAGCCACCCATCCAGAACAACAAGGCCATGTTCATTAGCAAATGCCAAATACCCGTATGCACAAACATGTGTGTGACGATGGTCCAAGGACGCCGGACTAAAAGATCTGGCATCCACGTAGTAGCCAGACCCAAAACGGATGCAGCATCAACAGGTGACGATTGGCCGAAACCAAGAGTCGCCAATAACTGCAACGTAGTGACTATCAAAAAGACACCGCAGTTGACGAGTAAAAGTCGGATCAGCATCCCACCTTGCTGCCATTGATTTTTTACTTCTTGCCACATTCTTCAGACAATTTTCAATAAAACGTACCGCGGTCCTTCTGCCATTGCTTGAGTAGAATGTATCCAAAAAGCATGCCACCGAGGTGGGCAAAATGAGCCACATTGTCGCCAGAACCATTTTGGAAAGCCAAACTCAATTCAATCAGTCCATAACCGATTACGAAGTACTTCGCTTTGATGGGGATGGGCGGAAAAAGAAGCATCAGTCGCGTATTTGGGAAGAGCATTCCAAATGCTAACAAGATACCAAAGACAGCCCCTGACGCCCCAACGACGCGGCCGTAAGCCGCTTCAATGTAACGAACCGCTATACGATCAGAAACGCCTGCTGGGACCAACTGTTCCCGCAATGGGAAGAAGGTTCCTAGCGTGTTGTAAAATTCCAAGCCGATGAACAATTCATGGAGAAAGAAGCCCCCAAGACCACTAATGATATAATATTTGAGAAATCGCTTGGGGCCCCAAAGCCGTTCAAGCTGACTGCCAAACATGTAGAGCGCGAACATGTTAAAGAACAGGTGCGTTAAGCCCCCGTGCATGAACATGTGGGTAATGATTTGCCACGGCATGAAAAAGGGCGAGCCTGGATAAGTACCGGCGAGCCACGTAATGGCCATTTCGTTTCCCAAAAGCATGGAAGCACCAAAAAACAGAACGTTGATGATGATGAGGTTGCGGACAACCACGGTGGTGTTTTGCAGCATTAGTTAAATCGTTGCTCGATTTCTTTCATCTCAAAGGTAGCGATGACCGGCTTGCCAAATGGGTCCAGGCCAGGTGTTGAACAGCCAAATAAACGATCCAACAAATCCTCCATCTCAGACGCATTCAGAACGCGACCTGCTTTAACCGCCAGAGCCCGCGCCATTTGAGCAGCAACTCTTTCTGGACGACTGATGCCCGATGCATCGCTCTCCTTTTCACTCAGAATGGCCTCACACAAGGCGGCGGAGCCTGTCTCCCCCTCTGTAGGCATGCCTGTAATTTCGATGCCCGACTCATGGGATTTAAAATAAAGCCCCAATTGGTTCAACCACGGCGCAGAATCCATCATAAACGCCCGGTCAGACACAGGCAAAATGACCAATTCAGGAAACAGCAATTGCTGGGAACTGACATGGCTTTCATTGGATTCCAACCGGACAACCAAAGCCTCATAAATAACACGTTGATGAGCGCGGTGTTGATCGACTAGCCAAACGCCCGATTGCGTCGCCGTCACGATGTACCGTTGCTGAATCTGAAACATCCGCCGGACCTGACTTCCCGACTCCTCTTCCAATGGCATCCCATCCAATCGTTCAATGGCCGAGGGAATGACTTCAGCGGGGTCTGCACGCTTCCAATCACGGCTCTTGGGTTCCTCAGACCGCAAATCTTCCTCCCCATAAAGCGACTTCCATGCGTCAATCTGACCTTTACCGGGGCGCAATCCTCCGCGACCTTGCGCATCAGAAGGCACATGGAACGGATTGTACTGTTTATTCACGCGCACCTCAGGGGCAATCACTGTTCGGTTGACATCCAACGGCTGGATATTCAATGAGGATTCTTGATCAAAATCAAGAGAAGCGGCCACAGCATATTTCCCC
>CAJWIF010000016.1 GCA_913041135.1 uncultured Flavobacteriales bacterium | reverse complement strand
GCTTGGATTGAAGGAGACGAAAAGGCTGAAAAACAGAAGTGATCTGCTTCTTATTGATCATTCAATGAAGATCGTGGCCTCGTTGGTGAGTTC
Source organism: uncultured Flavobacteriales bacterium (assembly GCA_913041135.1). Classification (GTDB taxonomy): domain Bacteria; phylum Bacteroidota; class Bacteroidia; order Flavobacteriales_D; family Sanyastnellaceae; genus UA16. The sequence goes on along the minus strand of CAJWIF010000016.1, from coordinate 30,835 downwards.
TTCTTCAATCTTAATTAGTCCGGTTCCGTACAAGGATGCTTTCGTGGCTTCAATGTCCAAGACAGCAAATCCAGCTTGCCCCTCTACATAGAAGGATGAGAAGTTAAAACTCACCAAACCCGCCGCATTTGAAACGGCTGTTGTGTCGAAGCGAGGTTCCCCAACGAAATCTTCGTCAACAGAACCGAAGGCATACAGTCGCACGGTTGCCCCTTGCACTGGGGACCCGAGGTCATTGAGAACGACCACGTTGGCGATCGTTTCTTCCACTTCATGGCAGCTTGAGAAGCCAAAAAACACAAGCAATAAGCTTATCGGAAGGAGGATGTGGGTCTTTCGCATTGGACAATCTAACTTTGCAGGCAAGGATGAGTCCTCAAATATCTTCAAAAAGTCATGAAAATCAAGCACATCATTGGTCTTATCGGTTGGTTCTTTCTCGCATTCGGATTGATTTCCGCTTCGGGATGCAATGAAAAGGGGCCCGAAGGGCCGCGCCAAGTCATCATTCACACATCTTTCGGCGACATGGTTGTGGCGCTTTCTGATTCGACTCCTGGACACCGAGATAATTTTATTCAGTTGGTGGAAACGGGTTTTTATGACAGTTTGCAGTTCCACCGCGTCATCAAAGACTTCATGATTCAAGGCGGTGACCCCGAAAGCAAGCTGGCCACGCGATCAAGTCGTTTGGGTTCAGGGGGGCCGGGTTATACCGTTCCGCAGGAAATTCGAACGGATCACTTGCACTTCAAAGGGGCTCTTGCAGCAGCCCGCCAAGGTGATGGAGCGAACCCGAAGAGGGCCTCTTCGGGTAGCCAGTTTTATTTGGTTCAGGGGCGCTCTTTTTCTGAAAAGGAGTTGTTGCAGGTACAATCACGCGTGAATCAGGATATCCAAAGTGGAAAAAATGAATTTGGCTATGAACAAGGAGGAGCTTTTGAATACTCTGCGGAATCGATTGCCCGGTATTCCACTGAAGGAGGCACTCCTTTTTTAGATAACCAATACACGGTTTTCGGATATGTCATTTCTGGACTTGACATTGTTGACTCCATTGCGGTTGTCCAAACAGCTGCTGGGGATCGACCTGTGAAGGAAGAAAGAATGTCTATGGAGTTAATCAATTGAAGAATCGATGCGGGATCAATTGATAGCATTGTTGGCGGAAACTTCCGCTGTGGATTTGCCGGACACTGAGGCAGCAGAGGCATTTCGCATTGCCTGGTTGGGTAGAAAAGGCCGCATGAAGGATTTGATGGCGGCTTTTAAGGAAGCGCCAAACGAAGAGAAGCGAGAGCTGGGCAAATTGCTGAATGAATTGAAAGGATCCATTGAAGAGCGGATCGAATCTGTAGCATCTCAAGGTGCTGGACAGTCGGGGGCTGGTAGCTCTGGAGAGGATTTAACGCGTCCAGCTGGAGGGCGAGGCATAGGAACACATCACCCCCTGAGCGTCGTTAGGCGCGAGATCATCGGGATTTTTGAACGGATGGGATTCGTTGTGTCAGAAGGTCCTGAAATTGAGGACGATTGGCACGTGTTCAGTGGGTTAAACTTTCCAGAAGAACATCCGGCTCGTGACATGCAGGACACTTTTTTTGTCGATCGCAATCCGGATTTGCTCCTGCGCACTCATACATCGTCTGTTCAAGTGCGTGAAATGGAACAACACGAGCCTCCGATGCGGTTGATCATGCCGGGTCGGGTTTTTCGAAATGAGGCCATCAGTGCGAGAGCACATTGCATGTTCCATCAAATTGAAGGGCTTTACATCGATGAAGGCGTGTCTTTTGCTGACTTGAAGCAAACGTTGCTGCTTTTCGCACAAGAATTTTTCGGTCCTGAAACGCGCATTCGATTGCGTCCATCTTATTTCCCTTTCACTGAGCCAAGCGCAGAAGTGGATGTCTATTGGGGGTTGGAAACAGAGGTCGATAAACGCATTACCAAGGGCACCGGCTGGCTGGAGATCTTGGGCTGTGGAATGGTAGATCCCAATGTGTTGGAAGCCGCTGGAATTGATTCGCGAAAATACTCAGGATATGCCTTTGGAATGGGGGTTGAGCGCATTACGATGCTGCGCTATCAGATTGGTGATTTGCGCGCATTTTTCGAAAATGATGCACGCTTTCTGGACCAATTCAAAGGGCAATACTGAATTGCTCTTGCTTAGGTAGTAGGCAGAATGACACTGAGCTTTTCTCTTACTGGAGAAACCCGTTCAATTTGAATTTTACCGGTCAATCTGCGCAATTGCGCATGCAGCTCATTCCAGCGAGATGATGCCAGCGCGTCCTTGCCATAAAACAATCCGCGAAGTGCCTTAGAGGCCTCTGTATGGTCACTGCTAAGACTGAACTTCCAATGGGAATCCATTTGTTCAATTTGAACATTCACGGGCAGCTCATCATGGGACAATTCGAGAAAACCTCGAAGAAGGTTGCGCAAGGCAACCCGAACATCAGGTCCAATTGTAAACTGCAAGTCGTTCCCTATGTCCCAGGCAATGGCGGATTGAATGTCCTCGTCCAGTTCACTCATAAAGGCTTGAATGGATTGTGGAGCAGGATTGTCATCGCGCGTGAAAACAAAGACGCCATTGGGCATGAGGCTACTATTGCTCAAGGGCTCTTCAATGGTTGCCGGCAATACGTCACTGGCAGCGTGAGGCAAGCGGTCGGTAGGGACTAAACTTCGAAGACGAATCAGCCGGCGCCTTTCTTTTTTGAGTGCGTGTTGTGCTGTTCGGTAGCTGCGATTGAGAGCGATGAGTCCGATGGCTAAGAATGCGGCAATCCATGGCCATGACCCGAGGTCTGGACGTCGAGCCTGTTTTTGTTCCAAATCCAAAACGGCTCGTTCAAACGGATCTGGTTCAGGGAGGAGCTGTTCGGTAAAACCTCTGACTTGTCGGTTCCCTGTGGATTGCAATCCCGCGAGTAAGGTTGTCTTGATACTATCGACTTCGAACATAGCGACGAGTGCGTCGCTGTAATTGGTACGGTCCATTTCGAATTTTGCACGATGCCGCAGCGCTTCGGCCAAAAGCGTCATGTCATTGGATGACCGGGCTGCTTTGACGGCTTCATGAAACCCAATGACGGCTTCCAACGGACGGTGAGCGCTATGTGCTGACCTGGCAAGGCGCAGTTGGGCCAAGGCTACTTGATCCATGGCTTTAGTGGGCGTGAATTTCAAGATGGTCTTTGCCCAGTCAAATGCTTTTAGGTGGTTGCCCTGAAGGGCAACCAAACCATAGATCTGCTCGCGTTGTGCTTGTGCTTTTTCCAATGGAATCCCTGCAATAAGCGTTTCGAATGAAGCAACAAGGCTATCGTTTGAGGCGTTGTTTTCGATGATATCCAATTGGATCATGTAGCTCAGCCACTTCGCGTGTTGCTCATTCGTTCGAGAGGGATCTGTGCTGGCTAAGCAATACGCCAAAGCGTTTCGTGACCGTGTCCATTCCCCGGCGATAAAAGCGATTTCAGCCATACGAGAGTGCAGCAAAAGGTGGTCAGGCTGCATTTTCAATTCCCGCCTTAGAACGGCACTGGCGCGTTCTTCCTTTTGCAGCGCTAGCCAAAGATCGGCAGCCAACAATGTCAGGGCTAGACGGTCTGACGCACTGCATGCAAGTAAACCTGAACTGGCGAGATTCAACGCGCTGCTTGCTTGCGCTGGATTTTGGCTTTTCGCATGGACTAGGGCGATTCCGATGCGAGCGCGTGCGATGAGACACGGATCAAAAGAGCGTTCTTCAGCACCTCGGAACATGGAAAGTGCTGCAACGGGCTTGCCGAGATTAAGCAGCGAGTCTCCGCGATGGAGCATTTGTGCGGCTTCAATAGAAGCTGCATCTTGAGCGGCGCAAGGGTGCACGATGAGCTGCAGAAGTAGCAAGACAACGGCGACGGCGGGGGTGTTGAAAAAGCGCAGCATAAGCAAGTACAACTTACCCCGCGAGGGCATCATTCAAATCCGAGTTCTCGAAAAATTGTTCACATGAAAGAGCGCAAAAGAAGCCAGTGGATTCAATCGTTCCAAAGAACGTCAAGAATAGTATTCCCTACTGCATTCAACGGATTGCGGTCAATAACATCCATGTTGTCCGCATGTGTGTGATGAAATGGACCGTAGCCCATTGGAATTACTTGAACTTGATAATGGACAATGTTGGCGGAAGGAATGCCTCCGAGCTCAGAAACGAAGAGGTTGTCATCAACGGTTTGAGGGGTTACTTCGTTTTGAAAGTATTCGCCATATCCCAACGCTTGAGCTGCGCTCCAAACCTTTTTGACGGTCGCTGGAGCATAGGCCATTGAGGTGCCTTCTTTGTTAAAGACGGCTCCCTTCGCACCTACCATATCCAATAAGATGCCATACTTTGCTTGGTATCCTACACGGTGGGGTTGATTGACCCAAAACTGACTTCCCAAGCACCAAGTCAGCATGTTGTTTTGGCCTTTTTCAGCCCATTCTGGTGTGCCGTAGTCCTCGGCATCGAATAGAATGATATCCACGCCGTAGTCCAAGCTATCCAGACCCAATACACGCGCTATTTCAAGCAACACGCCAACCCCGGATCCTCCATCATTTGCCCCGTCAATCGGCTCTCGCATTCTGACGGTGTCCTTATCTGCGTAAGGCCGCGTGTCCCAATGAGCATAAAGCATGACGCGTTCTTTTGCGTCTGGTAAGAATGACCCAATGATATTTCGAATGTTCAAGATGGACCCGTCATACGCACGCACACGTCCTATTTGCTCTGTGACCTCAGCTCCGTGACGGGTCAATTCAGAAGACAACCAATCTCCGCATGCCACATGTTCAGGTGAGTTGGGTACACGGGGACCAAAAGCAACTTGATCTGCGATATATGCATAAGCGGAATCCGCATTGAATGCAGGAGCAGAGACCCGAGGGTTTAATTCTAAAACGGGTTTCTTAGGTCCATCGGTACCACACGAAAACAGCGTGAGCGCCATGAAAAGAATGCCGCTCAGCGTTCCGAATGAATGGGAAGCTTCGGTTAGTCTTTTTTCCATGTACTCCCGTCTTTTCCATCCATAATTGTGATGCCTAGTTGACTCAGCGTGTCCCGAATGGTATCTGCAGTAGCCCAGTCTTTATTTGTTTTTGCGTTGCCTCGGAGTTCAACCAACAGTCCCATGAGAGCATCGGTATCTCCACCGTCCTGACGTGTTTTTTCTTCCACCTTCAAGCCGAGCACATCAAAGACATATCCTTCCATTCCGTCTTTTAGCTCTTGTCTTTGCACAGAGGTGATTGCAATTTTTCCAGAAGTGACATTGTTGATCAACTTGACCGCATCGAATAGCACGCTAATCAAAATGGGCGTATTGAAATCATCTCCCATGGCCTGTGCGCATCGATCGAGGAGGCTTGGTATGTCTGCTTCGCTTCCTTCTGTTGAAGCCGTGGCAGGTAAATCGGCAAGCTTGGACATGGCCGTTACCAATCGTTCCAGGCCTTTTTCAGCGGCTTGTAACGCATCATTGGAGAAATCTAACGTACTGGCGTAATGCCCTTGGAGCATGAAAAAGCGAACGGTCATAGCGGAATAGCCGCGTTCAAGCAAAGGGTGATTGCCGGTAATCAATTCCTCTGGAGTGAAGCCATTGCCTTCAGACTTTGCCATCTTACGTCCATTGACGGTGAGCATGTTGCCGTGCATCCAATAATTGACTGGGCTGCCCCCACCATGTGCTCCCACGTTTTGGGCGATTTCACATTCGTGGTGAGGGAACTTGAGGTCCATACCTCCACCATGAATGTCAAAGGTTGTTCCGAGATACTTTGTGCTCATCACTGAGCATTCTAAATGCCATCCTGGAAATCCTTCACTCCACGGAGACGGCCATTTCATAAGGTGCGAGGTATCCGCTTTTTTCCAAAGGGCAAAGTCAAGCGGATCGTTCTTTTCATCTTGACCATCGAGTGAGCGTGTATTGCTCAATTGGTCATCAATGCGTCGCCCAGATAGTTCGCCATAAGGGAAGTCTTCGCTGAACTTGCGAACATTGAAATAGACACTACCGTTGGATTCATATCCGTAACCGCGTTCAAGGATTTTTTGAATCATTTCGATTTGCTCCACGATGTGCCCTGTCGCACTTGGCTCAATCGATGGAGAGATCATGTTGAAAACGCGTGTGACGTCGTGGAAGTCATTGGTGTACTTCTGCACGATTTCCATCGGTTCCAAATTCTCTAAGCGTGCCTTCTTGCCAATTTTATCTTCTCCGTCTTCTGAATCACCCGTCAAGTGACCAACATCTGTAATGTTCCGGACATAGCGGACTTGGTACCCCAAGAATGTCAGGTATCGATAGACGATATCGAACGTCAGGAACGTTCGGACATTGCCCAAATGCACGTTGCTGTAAACGGTTGGACCGCACACATACATGCCAACGTACGGAGGATTCAAAGGGACGAAAAGCTCCTTTTTACGAGAGAGGCTGTTTTGAATGTACAAGGATTGCATGCGTCAAATCAAGTTGTGCGATGAAGAAAGCAAAGAAAAACCATCCGACGTTAGCGCAGCGGGTAAGTTGAAGACTTTACTTCAGGGTGCAATGTGAATGACACGGCTTTGGTAGGCTTCCAACATCACCTTGGTCATGGCGTCCAGATTCAACTCCGGTTTCCAGCCCCAATCGGCACTGGCGGCATGGTCGTCGATGGATTCAGGCCATGTCGTCGCAATGGCCTGACGGTGATCCGGATCATAGTTCAGATCGAACTCAGGAATCAATTGACGAATACTCTCTCCAACTTCCGCAGGAGTGAAACTCATAGCATGCAAATTGTACGAGGTTCGAATTCGAATATTTTCCTTGGGTGCGGCCATCAATTCCATGGTTGCGCGAACGGCGTCGTCCATGTACATCATAGGCAACGCTTGGTCTGCTTTCAAGAAGCAGGTGTAGGGCTTTCTCAAGGCGGCATATTCATAAATCTCGACGGCGTAATCGGTGGTGCCGCCTCCCGGGACAGAACGGTGGCCGATCAGTCCAGGATAGCGCAAGCTGCGAACATCAATGCCGTATTTCTCATGGTAGTATCGACACCAGTATTCACCAGCTTGCTTGGAAATACCATAGACCGTTGTCGGATCTAGAACAGCATCTTGAGGGACATTCGTCTTGGGCGTAGATGGTCCGAATACGGCGATGGAGCTGGGCCAGAAAACCCGCTCAATCCAACCTTCTTTAGCAGCTTCAAGGACGTTGAGCAGTGATTGCATGTTCAAATCCCAAGCGGCTAAGGGTCTTTTCTCTCCCGTTGCGCTCAACATGGCGGCAAGGTGATACACCTCCTCATACTGGCCCTCTTCGAAGACTTTGTGCATGGCGCCTTCGTCAGTAGCGTCGAGATGAAGAAAGGTGCTTTTTAAAAGTTGTTCGTTTTCAGGAACGCGGATGTCCGCGATATGAATGGAATCAACTCCGTGCTGTGATTGTAGGGCAAGGACCAATTCGATACCCAATTGCCCGGCGGCTCCGATGACCAGTTTCTTTGACATTGATACGAAAGTAATGAACTGAGGATGCGATTCTAGCTTTTGAGGTGCTGTTACCTGCTATTTTTGTTATGTGAAAGAGATTCAACCCCTGTTGCAGCTGGATTCAGATGCTTTTGATTATGATTTGCCCGAAGCGGCCATTGCCTTGCACCCGTTGGAGCCTCGATCGCGTGCACGGCTGTTGCATGTTTCTGAATCGAAGATTGCTTCCGCCGGAACATTTGAGAATCTTCCCGGCCTTCTTCCGAACGGATTTCAATTGTGGGTAAACGACACGCGGGTCATCAGAGCGAGATTGATGCTGCTAAAACCCACTGGAGGCCGACTAGAGCTATTTCTATTGGAACCCGTCGGAATGACAATGGAACAGGCGTTGTGCTCTACAGAGCCCTTAATTTGGCGTTGTTTGGTCCGTGGGGCCAAACGGTGGCGCGATGGGAAAGCATCCTTGCAAGGTGAGGGAGAACAAGCCAAATGGAATGTTCAAGCGCAATTGCATGAAATCGAGGAAGGAACACGGCAAGTGCGCTTTGAATGGGGAGAGGAAGGGAGTAACACAACCTGGGGAGAGCTCTTGGAAATGTTAGGCAATACCCCATTGCCTCCTTACATGCGTCGAAAAGATGAGGTTCAAGACGCTCAGGATTATCAAACCGTTTATGCAGAAGTGCCTGGGTCGGTAGCCGCTCCAACTGCAGGATTGCATTATGACGAGCCGTTATTGGCCAAACTGCGCGAAGCGGGGACGCTGCATTCCGTCACCTTGCATGTCGGCGCAGGAACGTTTAAACCTCTGACGACCGGTGTGGTTATCGACCATGTGATGCATGGAGAACACTGTGTGGTTTCGTTTGAATCACTGGCGAATTTGGCCAAAGAGGGCGTGCATCGTGTTGTGACAGGAACGACGACTCTTCGCACCTTGGAGAGCTTGTATTGGCTTGCTTTAAAATGGAAAAAGAATGGCGAACAACCCGAAGGTTTGGATCAATGGGAGTGGGCAAAAGAGTTGCAGTCGATTGACGAAACGTTGAATTGGGACATGGCCAAAGCAATGAGTTGGGCAATGGATCAATTGCAAGGTCAAGATTGGACGTTTCATACATCCATCATGATGGTCCCGACATACCGTATTCGATCATGTCAAGCCTTGGTGACGAATTTTCACTTACCCAAGAGCACCCTGCTCTGCTTGGTGGCAGCTGCTATTGGCGAGCGTTGGAAGGAAGTCTACGAAGAGGCGTTGAAGGATGGATTTCGATTCCTGAGTTATGGAGACGGAAGCTACCTGGAGATAGAAAACAAAAAGGCCCGCTAAAGCGGGCCTTTTCAATCGGAAAGGACGTTGACTTAGTTCGCTCCGCGATTGTCTTCAAGATCGGCAGCCTCGAGCATTGCATTTGAAATGCGCAATGTTGCCGCACCTCGTGCACGTGCCAAAGCACTTGATTGTTCTGAAAGGAAGTCTGTTTTTTCAGCCGCTTCTCGAATCGAAGAAGGAGCAACCACCCACACGCCATTGGCTCCAATGATCGGTTGTGACATATTGCCAACTTCAATAGCGAAGGCTGTGCCAACGACCTCAGGCTCAGGAAGAGCTCCAGCACCCTTCAGTGTTGGAAACTTCAAAGCCACATCTGATGCTGTGAGAACCTGTCCTCCAATGGCTGCTGCCACTTCCTCCATGGTTCCGGTTGCCATGAGATCCACGTACAGATTCGCTTTTGCTTCTCGAATCGCTCCGGTGCGCATACGATCTTCAACATGGTCAAATGCTGGGGCACCATTTTTAGACACTTGATCAAGAAAAGCAACGACGTATGTGTCATCAATCAAAATAGGGTTGGAGACCTCTCCTTCCACTGCGTTGAATGACCAAGACACGAGTTCGCGAGCACTGCGCAATCCAGAAACGGAATTGGCCTGACGGCGAATATCCTTCGCAATGTTCGTAGGGTATCCGGCTTCTCCAGCGGACTGCATGAAGGATTCCTTATCGCTGGTGCTGATGGCAAACTCACTTGCAGCACTGTAGGCTGAACGCGAAGTTTCAGACGACGGTTCCAATGGGCGTTCAATCATAGCAATGGAAACACGGCTCTTAGATGCCGTATGCTCCATGACCTCAATGAGGTGAACTCCATACTGTGTTTTTACTGCTCCGATTTTACCAGGCTTATTTTCGAAACAAAAATTCTCAAATGCCTTCGTCATTCGGCCACGCGTGAAGAAATCATAGAAACCACCTGTCGCCATTGACCCCGGGTCACTGCTAAATTCGGTCACCAAATTTTCAAACTTAGCACCCCGGCGAAGGGCTCGTTTCAAGCTATCAGCACGTGCCATGAGCGCATCCGTTTCAGAAGCGTCAGAAGGGTTGGTCGCCTGCAACAAGATGTGACGACAAGAAACGCTGTCTGGTTCGCTGCTGAATGACATCACGCGCGCCAAACGGTAGGATTGATTTTTGAGGTATGGTCCAACCAAATCACCTTCCTTCAAATCAAAGAAGGTCGCTTCATTGACATCCGTCTCAACATCGCTGAATTTTAGCGACATCGATTGAAACGGAGCTTCGTTTACCGTAGCAACAAATTGGCTGTCACTTTCTGCAGTTGACTCCCAAACGGTTTTCAAGGAATTCAAATCAGCTTCGATTGCAAGGGCATCGTCAGCGGAAGCCTTCACGGCGATCCGTGCATAGGTTACACTGCGACCATCGGTCTCCTTGTATTCAACATCAGATTTGTGCGCGTTGTAAAATGACTTCACATCGGAGTCGCTTACAGATACTGTGCTATCTGGAATGCTTGCATACGACTTGAGGGCGTATTGAAAAGTGACCTTGCGGTTGGCTTGCAAATAATCCGCTTCTCCTTCGAGGCTATTGGCGTAAATGCCGGCATTCACCATATTGTCGTACTTCTCGCGAACTCTCTTATCCGAAATGAGGGCTTTGTAAGCCATGAAATCAGACTTGCCTTTTGGCGTATTCAACATGGCCCCGAAATTCTGCTGCCAGAATTGCTTGTTTTCGGAGTTAGAATAAAACGCTCGATTCATATACGGTGAAAACCCAGAGCCGAATAGCATTTCTTGATATTCGTTGTCTGAAACGGTCAGTCCGAGTGCATCGAAATCATCATTGAGAATGATGCCTGTCGTCAGGTCATTCCAGACTTCTTCACTCAGTTGGTCTCCGTTAAAGCCAAGCCGGCGGCGTTCTTGCAGTTCGGATTGGTATTCTAAGGCGGAGATTTCACGGCCGTTGACTTCTCCAACGTCGCGGTTTCCACCTTGACCAATTAAGGCCATAACGGCGTCATAAGGAACGAGGAAACCTAGCATTCCAAATCCGATCATAACGATGAGCAAGCCTTGACGGTTGCGGATTTTTTCAATCATTGACATGGTAAATCGACTTCTAATAAAGGTTCGCGAAGATAAGGGAAATCACGCAATGCGTTGAACTGCAAGCGAGGTTGTCGTTGTGAGATGACAACGAACGGGTTTGTTTTGATGTTTTTCATGCGGATCCGTGTTCTTGGGTCCGTATCAAAATGGTCTGGATTTTACTGCTACTGACATCTTCAACCGTCAGAGTACACGTATCCAATTCGAGGGTGAATCCAGGCTCTGGGATGTCTTCAATGTGATGTATCATGAGCCCTCCAAGAGTTTCATAGGCATCCATAGCGGGAAGAGTTAGGTCGAATTTCTCGTTTAAATCTTCGACGTCTAAGCGGGCGGAAAAGCGCCAATAGCCCGGTTCGATTTGCTCTTCTATGAGATCTTCGATATCATGCTCATCCTCGATGTCTCCAATCAGTTGTTCCATGATGTCTTCCATGGTGAGGATGCCCGAAGTGCCTCCAAATTCATCGACAACGATGGCCAAATGACGCTTCCTTTGAATAAAACGGCGCAAAACATCATCCGCGGGCATCGGTTCGGGAACGACAAAAGTCGGATGCAGAATGCTTTTTACGGAGGTCGGATTTTTAAACAGATCTTTGGAATGGACATAACCAATCGTTTGGTCGATGTCCCCTTTGTAGACCACGATTTTTGACAAGCCAGATGAAACGAAGAGTTCTCGGACTTCGTCCAAGGTCGTCTCCATTTCTACTGCAACGACTTCGTTTCGAGGAATCAAACAGTCGCGGGCAGTGACTTTGTTGAACTCAAGCGCGTTTTGCATGATCTGTAATTCATGTTCGAGCTCTTGTTCGGGCTCCATTCGCCCGCTGACTTCTCGGATGAAATGATCCAGGTCAGTGGCGCCCATTTGTTGGCCATTGATGGGATTTGCCGCATGTTTCTTTCCAACCAGGCGAATCGCCAGGCGACTGAGCCACACGACAAATGCCCCTGGTATGGCCATGATGTAGTGCAGTAAGGTCAAAGGCACGGCAAACAAGCGTAGCCAGAAGTTCGGATTTGCATGGAAAAGCGCCTTGGGTATGAACTCTGCCAAAACAAGGATGACAACCGTTGTGATGCCCGTTTGTACAGCCAAGGCTAGGATGGGATATTGAGCTTGTGGCCAGTCCGAAACGTGAAATAGCCACTCGCTAATGAGTCCTCCAGACTCGAGTCCGCAGAAAACCAAGGCGAGGTTGTTTCCAACCAACATGGTGGCTATGAATTGTTGGGGTTTGCTGGCCAGGTGCGCCAACAAGCGGCCTCTCCAGCTCTGCTTCGAATCCAATTCGATTTGCAAGCGGTTTGCTGAAACAAAGGCAATCTCCATGCCTGAAAAAAAGGCAGAGGCCAAAAGGGAAATGCCAATGATGATGAACGAACTCGCGGGGTCAGGATCCATGGAGTGGGATTACATCAAACCTACGCAAAAGTTTTAACCGGGGTTTCGTTTTCACGTGTTGGAGTTTTGACTTTCTAGATCTCGTTCCAGTTTCTTGCGAAAAAAGCGTCGAAAAGCATACCATGCAATGGCAATAGCGGGAAGCACGAGGGTTTGCTTTTGATGCTCCCAACCATATTGAACGATATACCAGATGGTGACGCCTATGGTAGCGGCGACGATCAAGATCCAAAATTTTTCTGCGGCTTTGCTGACTTGAATTGCCCGATAGATATCCATGTGGAGAAAGTTAAAATATTTTTCGAAACGGAATCACGGTGCAGTGAGTTCCATGCCTTCTAAAACGATTTCTCCTGAAGGATGAAGGATGCGGTAGTTTTCAAAACGAGCGTCTGACTCAAGCCCCTCTCCATAGAGAATGCCGTCTTTACTCGTGATCATAACAGGACGATTGGTCCACACGCGATCAGAATCTTCCGCCCAGACAAGGTATTCAGTTTCGAGAATATCGCCTGAGATGTTGCGGAGAACGACCATGTCTTCCGCCACGAGTCGAAGGTTTTTCTCATCGAGCCAACCTGTCTGTGCTTGCATGTGCGCCTCAAAGTCATTCTCGTCGCCACCCATGAACAATTCAAAACCATCCCGGACCTCAACGACGTCCTCCGACGTTTCGGCCGTGCCTTTTTCGACGCGACGAAGGATATTCGCTTTTAAGACATGGATGATTTCACCTTTTTCAGAGTACTGAAAACGCCCATTTTCAATCTGCTGAACAGGCGCTTCATCCGACGCTGCAAATGCCGTTAATTCCGCGTCGGAATTGGAGCAACTCAGTAAGATGGAAAGCACCGCAACGTGCCCAATTCCGATTCGATTGGATCGATTATCGCACACGGATGACGGTGCTTTCGCCAGAACAAGGGCATCCCGAAATCGTTGGGATTTGGATGTTGTCTCCTTTGCTTTTGCCTACTGCGAATATCTCTTCCATACTAGGGAATTGCTTGCTGTTGGCGCTTAATTTCTTACGTGCTTTCGCAGCAGTTTCTTCGTCTCCTTTGTTCACAGCTCGCTGATAGTAGTCGCAAGCGCGCAAATATGCCAAACGGCTTCCTAAGGCACCGTCGTTACATTTTGATGCAGCGCCGGCAATCGCGTCTCCGATCAACATCAGGGCATCTGCGCTTTCGCTATTAATGCTGAGCACTTCTTGAGCATAACTTCTTGCAGCAGCTGTCTTACCTAAGAAGGATGCAATCTTTCCTGTTTTGAGCAAGTATGTTTCCATTTCAGTGCAACCGGCGCAAAGCTCAACGGCCTGCTCCATGTAGCGCAAGGCTTCAGTGAAGTTTTCTACTTTGGATTGCTCAGTCCCAATCGCGAACGCAGAAGGATGACTTGGTTCTTGATTGTGAACGGCTTCAGCGACAGGTAGATAGAGGTCGTTGTCTGAGCAGTCTTTCTGATTCAACAGTCGAAGCACTTTTTGCTTCAAATCCATGTTGCTCGAATCGCTGGCGATTTTTGCGCTCAGGACTGGGACCATGTCCTCACATTGCGCAATGGCGATGAAGACTTCATCAATATTCTTCTTGGCCTTTTGAAAGCCAGTGGCAGCTTTTGTGTTTTCAGCAGCGACCGCATTCGCGATGTTCGACTCAATGTAGTCTGTCAAAACCAAGTACTCAGTCAACATTTCACCGAGTTTGTCTTTTGCAGTGTCACCTTCCATCGCCTTCATAGCATAAAAAGAAGTGACATAGTATTGACTCAGAACAGCGGCGGACGTTTCCTCTTTCAAGCAATCGATGCTCTCCTTAAACCACGCGTTAGCCGTTGTGGGGTCATCCTTATTGAACTTGTAAAAATCAGAGGCTTTGTACCCCAGAATGAAGCACCTGTTGTTGGGACGCTTCGTGGTCGCTGGATACAGTTCCATACGCTGGTCATAAAGCAGAAAAATGCTATCCGTTAGAGAGGCTACACGTGCTGAGTCTTCAAGGCTCGTCGCTTTTTTAACCTCATTTTTTAAGAAGCGAATTCCATCAGAATACAGTCCTTCCCGAGCAGTCGCCGGGCATACATCACAGGCCTTTATCCATTGGATGTATGCTTCGTCATAATTTTTTTGCTTCTTGTAGCTCACATAGACACTGAGGGCCTCCTTACAAAGCAGCTGTTGTTCCTCGGTATCCCCGTAGCGTGATTGGCCCAATGTTAATTGGGGACTCGCAATGAGCAATGCGATCATAAAAATCAGTTCCTTCTTCATGCTTCTCATCTTTCTCTGTTCAATCGTACAAACGTTCTCTCAACCAGTTGTTCTTGAAGAACGGCATCAACGAAAATCCAACGTGTATTCGAGTGAAGTTTTCGTTGAGACCGTTGTCTTCTGTGTATCGCTCTCCAAGTTCCATGCCGAAGTGCAGACGACTCATGGAACGGCTCCCGATCAAAGGCAAGCTAAACCCGCCTGAAACAGTTCGTGACACGAGTTGAGAGCCTTCAATCTGGTAGGGCTGTTGGATGAACGAGACTCCGATCCGGTAGTTGGCTTTCCCCCATGTTGGATGTCTTTGTTCGGTGTTACCTAAAGTCCATTCAGCGCCTGCGCGGAATGTGCGTGACCGCACCCAGTTCATTCCATTTGGACGAAGAGACAAGTGAAGACCTTCCTCAACACGGTCCCACTGCGTTTCGGTGTATTCGACACCGGCCCCTACATGTCTTCCGTTGGCATGATCAAAAATCAAGGAGGCGCCAAGATTCCACGAAGTTGGCATTTGGCCTGTAACGCTTTCGGTCGGGATGTAAAGGGCTGTATCCAGAGGGATGTCGATGCCTCCCAGGTTTTGTGTTGTTTCATCAAGATGTGAAATCTCGCTAAACAAGGTGGTCTGGGGGGTAAATCTTCCACCTATACGCAATGAAGCACTTTTCTCAAATGAAAGGTCATCGTTGTAGCGCGCAAACAACAGGTGATTGTAGATCAAGCCGAGGTCAGGAGCAATGGAACGGTGCTTCATGTCAATGACAGAGCGGTGGTCTAAAAATGTGGGATCGATCACATTCAATGTTGATGTGCGGCTGACTGCACCAAACAAGTATTGAGTCTGAATACCCAAATGCAATGTATTGGTCTGAATTAAAACACTGTCTGCTACTCCGGCTGAAACGTAACCGCGACTGCGGATGGTTCTAGCCCATCCAATGTGCGCTTTACTCAAGCCCCCTTCGCCGTTGTACCGTTCTTGGACGCTGCCGACACCGTCTGTCTCAGAATTACGTGAGAGAGCAAATCCGGAATTGCTAAAAGGCGATACCCCTATGATGAGTGTGTTTTTACCTCCTTGCTTCTTGATGGCCAATCCCAATGGGCCCGATGAACCGAAAAGAGCCTTGGCTTGGGCTTCATCTCCCTGGCGCATTTGTAAATGCGTGGTCACTGCTGAGCCTTGGAATGTCGTTTGGCTCAAAGCGGAAGCGGATGCGGGATTGTCGGGATTGAATTGAAAGCTCGTCGTCAGGACAGATTCCATTCCACCCATGCCAGCATGGACAGGAGATTGCAGCGAACCAATCAGGCCAAACCCAAAGCGCGAATAGGGAGAGAACTCTGCATTTTGTCCAATCACAGGAACACACATGAGGAGCATAACCAGCGCCGAAAAGGCAATTTTGATCGTACCAGATCTCAACTCAATTTGAGCAAAAGCTGCGGAGCGAACGAGTGTATGGACAACGTTATTCAACGCTTTGAAGAATTTGGTGATACCCCTTCCAAGTGAGGTTTGGGTCGGCAAAAATGGGGCTTGGATCTTCGACTTCCAAGAAAGAAGCGTCTCCGCCTGTTACCGCAACGCGGATCTCGGGCCAATGTTTCTTAAACGCAGCGATTCGTCCATGAATTTCAGCGTTGATTCCACCTATCGATCCTGCAAGAAGACTGGAGAGGGTGTCGTTTCCAATGTGCATGGCGATTCCTTCATTTCCGAGCTCGCGCCAATTTTCTGGATAGGGGAGGGAATGCGTGCCGGCATACATCGAGCGCAGACGCAGGTCAATCCCCGGAGAGATGGCACCTCCGATGAAGGATTGGTCCTCGACAGCGTCCACCGTGAGGCATGTTCCCAAGTCAATCACCATCCAATGGGCGGTGGCGTCGATGTGAATGACAGCAGCAGCATTGGCCAGTCGATCGAGCCCTACGGTCTCCATGCTTTCGTAATGCACATCGAATCCCAATTTCATAGCGGAAGTCAGGTATATCAGTGCTTCTGGATGTGGATGAGTCTGGTTCCATCGGGCATTCCAATCTGACCAAAAGTCAGGAGTCATTCCGGATGCAGCGATGAGCATACGGGAGGGCAATGCCAAGGCTTCAATGGCTGCATTGGCGATGTGTTCCGCTTCTTCATTCACCCAGACTTCGGTCAGCTCACCGTCTTGAAACGCAGCCAATTTTGTACGTGTGTTCCCGATGTCAAGAATCCAATGAAGTCCTCGTTTCATTTCCATTGCAGGGTTTCAATCATGTGAACAATGTCTTGTCGCACATAATCCAATGCGGGACCGATGCTGTCAGGATTTGGAACGTGTTGGAAATACAGGGACCCTCGTAAAAAATGAGTTGTACTGTCTGAAGCGAAAAATTGCAATGGCGATGCCACCGGTCCTTCCAAATCAAAAACCAGTCCGCTCACCTGGTTCTCGGGAAGATCGAATGCATGAGTCTGAATGCCTGAAGTTTTAGATTCGTGACTGAAGACCATCTGATGTGCTTCGTCCACCAAAGCCATGAAGTCGTCAGGGTTACGCAATCGAATTACAGTGCAATGCAACTTTGCCGAAAAGGAAGGGAATACGAGGTTGTACCAACATGCTTGGTCAGGGGAGTCCAAAGCAATCAATTCGATTTTTGCGTGGGAGGGAACTTCGAATTGCGGCCCGCAGGGAAGGATGTATGGCGTGTAAGTCGCTGGCGGTGTTTCGATTCTAAAATAACCCCTAGGCTTTGGGAGGGGGTCTTCACCACAGCCAATGAACAAAGCTGCTAACAAACAAAAGGCAAGTTGATAAAGGCCTGCGATGCTATTCATCACGCTGGAAATCTTTAGGCAGGGAAATTTTAATCCGCATCAATTTGCGCGGTGTTGCCGCATCAACTGTTAATTCCACCTTTTCAAAAACAATGAATTCACCGGTCCTTAAAATCCGTCCTGCTTGCTCAGTAATGAATCCCCCCAACGTATCGCTTTCACCTTTGGCCGCTTCCCAAGGTTGGTCTTCCAAATCAAGAATTCGGTAGACATCGATTAACGCTGTTTTCGCTTCAATGATAAAGGTCCGCTCGTCCAATCGAGAATACGCAATCTCTTCGGCATCAAACTCATCCGAAATTTCACCAACAATTTCTTCAATGATATCCTCGAGGGTGATCACCCCGCTCGTGCCACCATATTCGTCTACAACAATAGCGATGTGGGTCCGTCTCTCTTGAAACTCCCGCATCAAATCGTCAATCTTCTTGTTCTCAGGAACGAAATAGGCCGGGCGCACGTGCGTTTGCCAATCCAGCTCCGGTTCATTCAAATGAGGGAGCAAGTCCTTTACATGCAAGATTCCTTGAATCTCGTCTTGCGATCCCTCGTGAACAGGTATTCTAGAATAGCCAGATTCAATGATTTGTGCGCGCAATTGATTCCAGGTGTCATCCGTTGAAATGGACTCCATGTCCGTTCGTGCGGTCATGACCTGTTTGGCGTCTTTACTGCCTAATGCTACAATCCCTTCGAGAATCCGCTGCTCTTCATCTGAGCGGTCGTCATCATCGGTGAGCTGAAGAGCTTGTTCGAGATCCTCCATGGAAAGATCTGTGGAGGGAACTTCAACACGACGGCTGACCCAACCTCCAAGTCTCACGAGTGGCCTCCAAACAGGAGTGAGTATGTTCCTGGCGATGATCAGCGGCCCGGCCATGAATTGCGCAAATTGAACACGATTGGTTGAGGAATAGACTTTAGGAATGACTTCTCCGAAGAGTAAAATCAAGAAAGTAACCGCGCCAACATGAAGTGTCCACTTCATCCATTCTTCCATTTCGGATGAAGGGAAAAAGCGTTCCATGACCAGTGTTGAAATCAAAATGATGACAATGTTGATCACGTTATTTAACACCAAAATAGTCGCCAATAAATGCCTCGGGCCCCGAACAGAATCAGGCTTTTCAAGCAGCTCGAGGACCCTTTGGGCTTTGACGGACTGCTCTTGGTCTCTTGCGCTTTCAAGATCCTGCAAGTCGGCGGGAGAGAGACTAAAAAAGGCCACCTCAGAGCCAGAGATCAAGGCGCTTAAAAGAAGGAGGACGGCAATCGCTCCAATGGGCACAAAGTCCAGAAGTGCCCACGAGTTAGCAGAAAAGAAAAGCGAGAGTAGGACGCTCACAGTTGGGTTTTCAAATCAATCAATTCCCTCAAAATGGCAGGTCTGATGCATCGCCTTCAGGAGCGCTCGCCACGTGAGTTGGCGTAGCAGAGGCCGTTAAGGCGCTTGATTCATTCTCAGGAGCCGGGTTTGAAGAATTGCTTTGTGCCGCTTGGGCTTGAACAGCGGGCTTCATGGATGCTTGGCTCTCTGAAGCGCTAGCGCCGCCGTTTCCGGGACGATCGAGCAATTGCATGACATCCGCGATGATCTCAGTCGTGTATCGTTTTTGCCCTGACTGGTCTTCCCATGAACGGGTTTTGATTTTACCCTCAATGAAGACTTGAGATCCCTTATGAAGATACTTTTCAGCTGTTTCGGCCATGCCTCTCCAAATTACAATATTGTGCCATTCGGTTTGCGTAATACGCTCTCCAGAATTGCGGTCTTTGTATGATTCGGAAGTTGCCATTGGAAATGAGCAAACGGGAACTCCGTTTGGGGTATAGCGCATCTCAGGGTCCTTGCCCAAGTTGCCTACCAAGATTACTTTGTTGACTCCAGCCATGAGTCAAATTTACGTCAAGCAGTGGTTGTAGATGCGTTCTGCGAAGCTGATTTCTTCACATCTTCCCAAGAGCGCTCGAGGACCCTTGGAAGGGCAAGTGCCTCGGCTTCCTCCCATGTTTTCCAATCGCCCAGATCGGACGTGTTTTTGAGAGGGCTTTCCCAAAGCCAAAACTGTACGTGCAGTTTACGGTGGCTCAGAAGGTGCTTGACGGGTGATCCGCAGGGTCCCCTGTCTACCAGTAGGTTTCCCAACGCTTCAGGGACATCGAAGGGCTTCACTTGATTCTGAAACGGGTGCTCTGTTGACGGAAAGGCCCAGAGGCCTCCCCAAACACCGTCGTCAGGCCGTTTACACATCAGCACACGCGTGTCATGAACAATCACATGGAAGTTCAACGCGACATCGATCACCTTGGTTTTGCCTTGTTTGAATGGTGGTATATTTCTTTTTTCATGGGGCATCTGCTGGCTCGCACAAGCATTTTGCAAAGGGCAATTTGCACAGTCCGGTGCATGAGGAGTGCAGGTCAGAGCGCCCAATTCCATGATCGCTTGATTGTGCCTTCCGGGATTTTCAGGGTCTACCCAAGCGTTCGCGAATTCTTCTAGCGGTTTTCTGCCCGATGGCCGATCGATTGGTTCGTGGATCCCCAAAAACCGACTCAGTACGCGCAACACATTTCCGTCGATTGCCGCCACAGGGGTGTCAAAACAGATTGAACAGATGGCGGCGGCAGTATATGGACCTATGCCGGGCATGGATAACCAGTCGTTAAGCGCTGTTGGGTGGCTGTTTGGGAAGTCTGTATGGATAATTTGAGCTGTTTTGTGCAGATTTCGAGCTCGACTGTAATAACCAAGTCCTTGCCATTCTTTTAAAACGTCGTCAACGCTAGCGTTGGCCAATGAACGAAAGTCAGGCCATCGATTTACAAACTTCTGCCAGTAAGCAGTCCCTTGATCGATGCGGGTTTGCTGCATAATAACCTCGCAGAGCCAGGTTTCATATGGGCGTGGATCTTCCCTCCACGGGAGGGGGCGTTCATGCTTCAAATACCACTCGTGAAGTTCTCTTCGGGGCATCGTGTGGACCGCGTCATCGAAAAAAGCTGTTTTGGGATGCATGAAGGTTTCGTATTCAGGTCATTCGACGTATTTTTGCACCCCTAAACGAGAATAGGGTTTCTTTTTTTGAGACAGACAAACCTAGTAAAGCAAGATGACGAAAGCAGATATTGTTGGCAAAATTGCCGAGCAAACAGGGATGGAAAAGCACGATGTTCAATCGACGGTTGAGGCATTTATGCGCTCCATACGCGACGGTTTAGAGTCGGGTGAGAATGTTTATCTACGTGGTTTTGGCAGCTTTGTGGTCAAAACGCGCGCGGCTAAAACAGGGCGCAATATTTTAGCGAAGCAATCGATTCAGATTCCCGCTCACAATATTCCATCGTTTAAGCCAGCAAAAGAGTTTGTTGAAAACGTTAAGACACAAGTCAAAATCAAATAATTGATGCGCAATAGGACAGGGCAAATAGCTACCGTTATTGTTGGTGCAGCGCTGATTGCGTTTGTGCTTTGGATGCCAAGGCAGCCTGAATCGGCTGCGCCTGCAATGACCGAGATGGCTTCAGCGGATGCTGTTTTGTCGGATGACCCTGTTGCGATTGCGGTGGAAAAAGTTTCTGGAGCCAACCCGATGGAAGGTATTTTGGAGTTGCGTGCTCTAGCCGAGCAAGAGGAACCCGAAGTCGATGCTGTGGTTTGGTTAGGAGTTTTTGGTATTCAGTCAGGCCAGCTGGATAAAGCGCGTGAGCGTTTTAGCGAAGCGTTAATGATTGAGCCAGGTCACGTTGAAGCTACCTGGCAATTGGCCATGTTGGATATGGAGGAGGGAGCTTATGACCGAGCTGTTGTTGGTTTTGAAGCGTGCATGGATGCGGATGACACGTATTCCAATGGTCTTTTCTTTACAGCGCGTTGCTATGAAGCAATGGGCAAAACGGAAGCGGCTGTGATTCGTTACCAGCAATACTTACCTTATGCCCCGGATACGATTATCTCTGCCCGAGTTTTGGACTTTATCACACGATTAGAATCCGGAGAGTCCTCTGGATCAAACGAATAAATTTAACGATCATGCCAAGCGGTAAAAAACGGAAGCGTCATAAGATGTCGACGCACAAGCGGAAGAAAAGATTGCGCAAAAATCGGCACAAGAAGAAGTGATTCATTCGGGTGAGTACTTGGTGCTCACCCGAATGGGGCGCTTCCTTGCGTTTCATCCAGTTCCTGCGTGAGCAAAGAATTGGTAATCAATTCCATCTCGGGTGAGGTGGAGATTGCCTTGATGGAAGATGGTCAACTCGTTGAGTTACATCGGGATCAAGGCAGCAATGGGTTTGCGGTTGGAGATATTTTTCTCGGCCGTGTAAGGAAAGTATTGCCTAGTTTGAACGCGGCTTTTGTGGACGTGGGTCATGAGCGGGATGCTTTTTTACATTACTTGGATTTGGGGCCTTACTATCGGACCCAGCAGCAGTATGTAAAGCGCGTAATGCAAGGGAAACAGCCCGTTGCAGATTTGGGAAACTTTAAGCGAGAAGCGGAGATTGACAAACGCGGGAAGATCAAAGACGAAGTGTCTTCTTCCCAATTGGTGTTGGTACAAGTTTCGAAAGAACCGATAAGCTCCAAAGGGCCACGATTAACAGCGGAGGTGACTTTGCCCGGGCGTTATTTGGTTTTGGTTCCGTTTAGTGAAAAGGTTTCTTTATCAGGAAGAATTAAGGGCGAGAAGGAGCGTACCCGTTTGAAGCGACTGATGCAGAGTATTCGGCCTCCGGGTTTCGGGATCATTGTGCGCACGGTCGCTGAAGAAAAAGGAGCTGCTGACCTGCACACAGATTTGGAGGATTTGGTAAATCGTTGGGCTGAATTGCACAAGCGATTGAAGAATGCCAAGCCTGGAAAGCGTGTTTTGGGCGAATTAAACAAAACGAGTGCTGTTTTGCGGGATGTGTTGACAGCGGATTGTACGAACATCCGTGTCAACGATGCTATCCTTGCGGATGAAGTGAAGACCTATTTGCATGCGATTGCTCCTGATAAAGAAGGAATCGTGAGCGTGAGTAAGGATAAGGACTTGTTCAATACGCTTTCCATTCATCGTCAGATTAAGGCGGCATTTAGTACTCAGGTTAACCTCAAGAGTGGAGCTTATTTGATCGTTGAGCAAACAGAAGCCATGCACGTTATTGACGTGAACAGTGGTGGACGGAAAGCGGGAGCGAAGGATCAAGAAGAGAATGCACTTCAGACGAATCTTGAGTGTGTTAGTGAAATAGCGCGCATTTTGAGGTTGCGTGATATGGGTGGCATCATCTGTATCGATTTCATTGATATGGCGAAGCGAGAGCACAACAAGCAGCTGACAGATGCGCTCAAGGAGGCGATGCAAGCTGACAAGGCCAAGCATAACATCTTAGCTCCTAGCCGATTTGGTGTGATTGAGATGACACGTCAAAGGGTTCGGCCAGTGGCGACGATTAAGACTTCTGAAAAGTGTCCAACGTGCTCAGGTACGGGAGCTGTTCAGTCTTCAATTCTCGTGACTGACACCATCGAAAATAGCATTAGCTACCTTGTTGAGGGTGAGGGGCATCGTCGCCTGACGATTATGCTTCATCCGATGGTAGAATCATACATCAAACAAGGATGGATCAAGTCGATTCTACGGAATTGGCAGAGAAAGTATGATGTTAAAATTCACGTGGAATCAAATTCTTCACTTGAATTGCTCGAATACCATCTCTACAATAAGCTCGGAGAAGAGTTGGCCGTTTGATAGCTCGTGCTATCGATTGTTAGGCCTTTAGATTTTTTGGATAACAGAGGAAAGACTTGACCACTAATGTGGTCAAGTTTTCTCTGTTCCAGTGATCTGAGGCATCTCCAAAATCTTGGATGCTTCCGTCTTTAAATCGGATCTTGATGCCGCCTGACTCATAGATGCGATTGTCGATACGCTCGCTGATTACAAAGTAGCTGGCATTCTCTTTGGAGAGGTTGAGAGCTTTGGCCACGCGTTCAAGTTGAATGTCCAATTCGTCCTTTGAGAAGGCCTGGGAACGCAGCTCGATTTGAAACAAGTCCCTGTTGATGATGCGGCGACTCAAGTCGCTCAAGATGGGGTCGGAATGCTGCTGCCATGCTTTCAAGGCGCAAAGGATATCACTGTCATCCAATTGACAAAAGCGGTCTAGAATACTCGGGTCTGCCATGAACCGTGCTTTATCGAGTGATTCGTGCAAGAAAATATGCAAGGCCGGCGTAGAGAACAATGTGGCGTCCGTTTGTGCGACATGCTTGGCTCTTTTGAGTGCTGACATCAGCATGAATTCTGCGCAAAGAACCGTTCGATGCAAGTAAACCTGCCAGTACATCAGCCGCCGTGCCATGACGAATTTCTCTATCGAATAAATGCCCTTTTCTTCAACGACCAATTGACCATCCTCGACCGCCAGCATTTTGATGATGCGCTCACTTCCCACACGGCCCTCAGCAACGCCGGAATAAAAACTATCACGGGACAAGTAGTCCAACCGGTCCATGTCCAATTGGGACGAAATCAGTTGGTGTAGAAACCGCTTGGGGTGATGGTCATTGAAAATAGCGATGGCTGTATCCAACGCTCCATGCATTTCTTCGTTGAGGCGGTTCATGATCAGAACAGAAATGTCCTCGTGGTTGACTCCTGTGACAATGCTGTGCTCCAAAGCATGACTAAAGGGTCCATGACCGATGTCATGCAACAAGATGGCTGCGCAGGCACCTTCTGCTTCGACTTCGTTAATTTCGACACCTTTAGATCGCAACACAGAAATCGCCTCTTGCATCAAGTGCATAGCGCCGATGGCATGATGAAACCGGTTGTGCACGGCCCCTGGATAAACAAGGTGTGAAAGTCCGAGTTGTGAAATACGACGGAGTCGTTGCATGTGCGGATGATCCAATAGATCAAACGTGAGTGCGTGCTGGATCGTAATGAATCCGTAAACCGGATCGTTGAGGATTTTGTGTTTGTTGTGATTCAGCATCTTCGGGCCAGATAAGAAATGGGGAGCAACTGCGTTGAGAATTGCCGCAAGATAACTTGTTGCGACCACCTCGGACTTACCTTTGAACAGACACTTTGAAACGATGCAGCGAACTCCACGAATTTTATGGGCGGATGATGAAATTGAACTCTTACGTCCACACGTGCTCTTTTTAGAAGGTAAAGGGTTTCATGTGACTGCCGTTAACAGCGGAGTCGAGGCTCTTGAGTTGCTTGCAGAACAGGTTTTTGATCTGGTTTTCCTAGATGAACAGATGCCCGGCTTGAACGGATTGGAAACATTGCAGCGTATCAAAGAAAAACGGCCTCACCTGCCGGTGATTATGATTACAAAAAGTGAGGAAGAACACATTATGGAAGAGGCCATTGGTTCTAAAATCAGTGATTACTTGATCAAGCCAGTGAATCCCAATCAGATTTTACTTGCCGTGAAGAAGAACTTGGATGAAAAGCGATTGGTTAGTGAAAAAGCGATGACCGACTACCAGCGCGAATTTCGTGAGTTGTCCATGCAGATGATGGGGCGATTGGATGCGGCTGATTGGACCGCTATATACGAGAGGTTGGTGCATTGGAAATTGGAACTTGAACGGTCCGATGATGCAGGAATGCGGGATGTATTGGAGATGCAATTCAAAGATGCCGATCGGCAGTTTTCGAAGTTTTATCAGACCTCGTATGAGGAGTGGATGGCGGCACCGGGTGATGACCACCCGACCTTGTCGCATCGATTGTTGACCGAGAGGTTGCCACAAGTATTGGCTGACGCGGGTTCTGATCGACCGGTTTATCTCGTCGTCATTGACAACCTTCGGATGGATCAGTGGCGGATGATCGAACCCATGTTGCTCGATCGCTTCCGGGTTGTTCGCACAGAACCCTATTTCTCGATGTTACCGACGGCAACCCAATACGCCCGAAATGCCTTGTTTGCTGGATTAACTCCTGCAGAGATCGCACGGGTTTATCCTGAATATTGGGTAGATGAAGATCAGGAGGGAAGCAAAAACAAATATGAGGCAGAGCTATTTGACCAGCTGCTCAAGCGACTTGATTTTAAGGGGAAGTCAGGCTATCATAAAGTGACCAACCTTGCCGCTGGCAGAAAATTGGTGGACCAGTTTCATCGAACAAAGGAGAACGATATCACCGCCGTCGTTTACAATTTCGTCGATATGTTGTCTCATGCGCGTACAGAAATGGACGTCCTCAAAGAGTTGGCAGAAGACGACGCGGCATACCGTTCGCTCACGCTTTCATGGTTTGAGCATAGTGCCCTCCGAGAGCTGTTTGATCAAATGGCGGAATTCAATGCGCGTGTAGTCATCACTACCGATCATGGTACCGTGCGGGTGTCCAACCCCATCCAAGTGAAGGGTGACCGGAAAACCAATTCCAACTTGCGGTATAAAGTCGGTAGGAATTTAGGCTACAAAGCCTCGGATGTATTTGAAGTTCGCGATCCGCAAGCCTTTGGATTGCCTCGGCCACAGGTGAGCTCATCGTATATTTTTGCGCGAGAAGATGACTTTTTGGTTTACCCCAACAACTACCACCATTTCGCCCAGAATTTCAAAGACTCGTTTCAACACGGTGGCATTTCGTTGGAAGAAGTGATCATCCCTTGGGTTGAGTTGGATCCCGTCGAATCCGTATGACCACACCCACAAAACAACAAAGAGTTTTTGACTCAGATTGGTATTCAATTGAGGGATTGCATGCCGTAGCGATGCGTTTAAATGAGGTGCTCAAGCAGGTGCTAACGCCGCTTAGTCATGGAGGCTATTCCGGTGTGGTGGCGTTGCATGGACCGATGGGGGCAGGCAAGACCACATTGGTCAACGCGTTGTGCCAAATCTGGGGGGTGGATGGAGAAACGGCTAGCGCGACATTTGGATTGGTCAATGCCTACAAAGCTGGAGAATGGCCCATCTTTCATCATGACTTGTACCGCTTAAGCGGTGAAGAAGAAGCGTGGGATTTAGGGCTGTCCGAGTATTTTGAAACGGATGGTTTGAATTTAGTGGAATGGCCTGAACGGGCTCCCGGCCTGATGCCTCCTGATGCCTTGCTCCTTGAATTATTGGTGGAAGACACGTTGGATTCTCCTGGTCGTCGAGCGATTCTTTGGCAAGTACAAGCATCCTAGCGTTGGATTTAGTACTTTGACAACCGGACATGAACGAAAAAAGTAAAGGCATCCAATCTCTAGCGCGTGAGGCCGCCCTCCTTCCTCAGGAAGAAGTGTTGCAAATCGCGTCGAAATCAAGCGAGCTTGTCATTGGGATTCCCAAGGAAGAGAGTTTTCAGGAAAAACGTGTGGCATTGGTACCTGAGGCGGTTGCGCTTTTGGTAGCGAGAGGCCATCAGGTCTTGATTGAAGCTGGCGCAGGGGAGCAAGCGCATTACTCTGATTCGGATTACAGTGAGTCAGGAGCGCGCATTGTATACGATCGTCGTCAGGCGTTTCAGACAGCGATGGTCATCAAAGTTGAGCCCCCTACAATGGAAGAGGTTGAATTGATGGGGATGCGTCAGACATTGATCAGTGCATTGCAGTGGACTGTTCAGCCAACAGGCTTGTTGGCGGCATTGGCTGCAAAGAAGATTACGGCCATTGCATGGGACTTCATCCAAAATGAAAATGGCATCTTTCCCTTGGTTCGCGCGATGGGCGAAATCGCAGGGAATTCGGCGGTATTAATGGCTGGCGAGCTGCTCGCGGGACCGGACGGAAGGGGTGCTTTGTTTGGCGGGGTTTCGGGTGTGCCTCCTACCGAAGTGGTGATTATCGGGGCAGGAACCGTTGGTGAATTTGCGGCACGATCTGCGTTGGGTTTGGGCGCGACTGTTAAACTATTTGACGACAGTCCCAACCGATTAATCCGGCTACAAAATGCGCTCGGACAACGGTTGTGGACGTCAACACTTCAGCCTTCGGTTCTGAGTGAAGCACTGCGCACAGCAGATGTTGCGATCGGGGCGATTCGAGGAACAGGCCAGCGCAGTCCGATGGTCGTTTCTGAGCCTATGGTGGCTGGAATGCAAAAAGGATCAGTCGTGGTCGATGTGACCATTGACCGGGGAGGTTGTTTTGAGTCAAGCCGTATTACGTCACATGAACGTCCGACCTACATAGAAATGGACGTGATTCATTACTGTGTTCCCAATATCCCTTCTCGGGTGAGTAGAACCGCTTCGAAGGCGCTGAGTAACATCATGGCTCCTTTGTTGCTTGAGTTTGCCGCAGATGGCGGTGTTGAGGCTTCAGTCAAGCAAAATCGCCTCGCGCGATCAGGGGTGTATATGTTCAATGGCAATTTGACCCACCCTGGATTGGCCTTAGAATCTAAGCTGCCTTACAAAGACTTGGACTTGTTGCTGGCGACACTTTAACGGAATGTACGCCTGCGGTCACGTTGTCACGTGATGTTTCTTAGGGCCTTTAGCAAGCGAGGAACGATTTCACTTTCGTCAGTTGTTTCGATAATTTGAATCTGATTCCCCTGGTGTTTCCTGACCAATTTTCGATAGTCTTCGAGTCCCCAACCGTGTGTTTGCAGGCGGCTGCCTGGAATGGGGGCTTGAATCGCATCATAGCGGCAAGCTCCGGGCGCAAAGAGCACCACAGACCACTTCATACGCTGTAACGCCGTGATAAATTCATCGTCATTGGTAACCGACACCACCTGAGGATTTCCCAAAAGTGGGGGCAAGAACTCCATGGCGCGCCTGCCCATATCGGGGTCGCAGCCTCTCGAAAGAATGCACTTGCTCGAATTGTCATGCACCGGCGTTTGGTCACCACCAGCAATAATCTCACGCGATAGCTGATCTCTTGAATTCATGGCTGTGAGTCAAACAACCCTTCGTTGGACGGGCTTGCCCCACTGACTGCTTTCTTGATCTCATGTAGCTTGAGCAAAGCATCCAATGGAGTCAACGTGTCAATATTTAAATCCAATATCTGCTCTCTGACTTGTTCTAAAACGGGGTCGTCAAGTTGAAAAAAGCTCAATTGCACATCAGAAGCCGTGGGCAATGAGACGTGCTGAACCTGTGGTCCTGTCCCTGTCTGTGTCGATTGATCCCAGTCGGTTCGGCGGGTTTCGAGTTCTCGAAGGACTTCTTCAGACCTGCGCACTATGGACTTGGGCATACCGGCCAATTTGGCGACATGAATTCCAAAGGAATGGTTGCTCCCGCCAGCGACCAACTTTCGTAAGAAAACGATTTGTTGATTGACCTCCCGCACGCTCACATTGAAATTTCGAATGCGAGGAAACCGATCCTGCATGGCATTCAATTCGTGGTAGTGGGTTGCAAATAAGGTGAGAGGGCGCGTGTTGGGGTTTTGATGAAGAAATTCCGCGATGGCCCAAGCGATACTCACTCCATCATAGGTGCTTGTGCCTCTCCCAATTTCATCAAGAAGAATCAAGCTTCGAGAAGTCAGATTGTTGAGGATGGAGGCCGTTTCATTCATCTCCACCATGAAGGTGGATTCGCCTGAAGAAATATTGTCTGAGGCTCCCACGCGGGTGAATATCCGATCCAACACACCCAAATCGGCAGAAGCAGCTGGCACGAATGACCCCATCTGTGCCATCAAACTAATGATGGCAGTTTGCCGTAACAGGGCTGATTTTCCAGCCATATTGGGTCCTGTAATCATGAGGATTTGTGCATGCTCGCTATCGAGCGTGACATCATTGGCGATGTAAGTTTCTCCAGGGGGAAGGGCCCGTTCGATGACCGGATGTCTTCCTTGCGCAATGCGAATCCCGTGTTCCAAATGCATTCTTGGCCTCACGTAGCTGCCTGAGTCGGCCAATTCCGCCAAACTCGAAAGGACATCCAATTGCCCCATGATCAGGGCGTTTTCTTGTAACACTGCAATCTCTTCTCCGACAGCAAGCACAAGCTTGTCATAACACGCTTGCTCTAGCCGTCCCGAGCGTTCCTGCGCGTCTAAAATGCGGGTTTCAAGTTCTTTAAGCTCTTCCGTGATGTAGCGTTCAGCTTGGGTCAATGTCTGTTTCCGAATCCACTCCTCAGGAACTTTGTCTTTGTGGGTGTTCCGAACTTCGAGGTAGTATCCGAATACTTGGTTGTAGTCAATTTTAAGCGACGAGATTCCTGTTCGCTTCGTTTCCCGTTCGCAGATAGCGTCCAATGCACTTTTCGCATCGTGTTTCAATCTGCGGAGATCGTCGAGCTCTTCATTCACTCCAGGCTTGATCACAGCCCCTTTGCTCACAGACAAGGGCGCTTCGTCTTCCAATTCAGCATCCAATCGTCGAAGCAGGGCATCACATGGTGTCAGACGCTCCAAGTACGAGATGAGTGCATCGTGTCCCTCGGTCATGTCGGCTATGGCATGTGTGCTTCGAAGACCATGTCTCAGTTGCACCATTTCACGCGGATTGATACGGCCAGAACAGGCCTTAGAAGCCAGACGTTCCAAGTCGCCCATGGAAGACAAGCGGCCTTTGATCGCACTACGCATTTCCTCTTCTTGCAAAAAAACATCAACTGCCTCGTGGCGCTGTTCGATAGCAGAAACGTCGGTGAGTGGCATCACGAGCCACCGCCGGAGACAACGTGCTCCCATTGGAGATCCCGTACGGTCCATTGTTTTTACCAAGGACATGCCATCCTCGTGGGAGGGTTGGAGAATTTCTAAGTTCCGGATGGTAAACCGATCGAGCCACAGGGTTCCATCTTCCGTGAGTTTACGGATGTGACGCACATGTTTTGGACGGTCATGTTGTGCGTGTTCGAGGTAGTGCAGAATGGCGCCAGAGGCGATGGTGGCATGCGTTGAATTCGCCAAGCCAAACCCCTTTAAGGAGCCGCTTTCAAATTGATTGTGGATGCGTTCAACCGCATAATCCTGTTTAAAAACCCAATCATCCAATCGACTGAGTTGCCAATCTGCACCGAATCGATTTCGTATTTCTGATTCAAGGGGTTTGGAGCAGAGCAATTCTGAGGGCTGGTGCACGCGAAGAAGTCTTTCGATCAAATCAACGGACCCTTCTGCTGCGCTGAAATCTCCGGTCGAAATATCAAGCATCGCAAGTCCGCACCCCTTTTTTGACCAATGAATCGCGGCCAAATAGTTGTTACTCGATGATTGAAGAACTTGGTCGTGGTAGGAGACTCCGGGCGTTACCAGTTCGGTGACACCGCGTTTGACAATTCCAACCGCCTGCTTTGGGTCCTCCAGTTGATCACACACAGCAACCCGGTGCCCAGCGCGAACCAATCGCGGAAGGTAATTATCTAAGGAGTGGTGCGGGAATCCGGCAAGTTCAATTTCTGAAGCACTGCCGTT
>CAJWIF010000015.1 GCA_913041135.1 uncultured Flavobacteriales bacterium | reverse complement strand
TCTCGAACACAGGAGCTGAATCACATGCTTCCATTGCTGGTGCAAACAGCACGATTACTGCCACAATTTCAGCCTGTCATTGCCGGTGCTCCAGGGCAACCCGCCTCAGCCTATCACGAAGCTACTGCCTTGGGCATCCCCGTTGTTTTCAATCAAACGCGCTTGTTGATGAAGACTGCTGCGGTGGGATTGATCACCTCAGGCACTGCAACCCTTGAAGCCAGTTTACTTGGACTCCCTCAGATTATTTGCTATCGAACAAGCCGTTTAACCTATGCCATTGCAAAAAGGTTGGCGCAGGTTCAATGGATTGGATTGCCCAACATCATTCTAAACGAATCCGCCGTACCGGAGAGAATACAGGGTGCATGTAGTGTAAATACGCTGAGCCAAGACGTTGAAGTACTGCACGATGGAACAGACTGGACCGCTCTCGGTCAAAAACAAAAAGAATTGGCCACTTCTTTGAGAGAAATTCTGGGTTCCGAAGCTGCTGCAGCGAAAACCGCAGCTTCAATCATGGAAACGCTTTGATGCGATTATTCTCCTGTTTACTGATGTGTCTTACGGTTGCAATCCAGACGGGTCAAAGCCAGGACATCGTCCGCATTGGACTCGTGGATTTTTCGAAGGCCCAAACCCTGAAAATCCGATCTGTTTCAGGTGGCTATCATTGGCTCAATGCCACGGGCCAAGTTCTCGACACCCTAACCGAATCAACGCAAATATTCATCCAGGACAAGCAGTGGAAGGGGAACAATATCTCCCTTGAAAACCATTTGATTTTACAACCCATCGTGCCTGGAAGTGTGTTGAGCATTCAGTCAGTCCACACCGGATACAGACAGGTCAGCGGGGTTCTGCATTTGTTCGCAGATTCTGAAGTCAGATGCATCTTGGAAACCCCAATAGAAGCCTATCTGCCGGGCGTTTTGGTCGCAGAAGCAGGCAAGGGCCATTTCCCTGATTTTTACGAGGCACAGGCCATTGTCAGCCGAACGTATACGGTTCAATCCATGGGACGCCATCGACTAGAAGGCTTTGACCTTTGCAACAGCGTTCATTGCCAAGTATTCCAAGGGATTAGCACAGTAAATGACACCATTTTGTCTGCGGTAATGTCCACGCGCGACCTGATTTTAATCGATGCGAACTCGCATCCCATTACGGCGGCTTTTCACTCCAACTGTGGTGGACATACACAGGGCTCTGAGGCTGTTTGGCAACATGCTCTTCCCTACTTAAAAGGAGTGCAAGATTCCTTCTGCTTAACCTATCCTCACAGCCACTGGGAACAGCTCATCGATGCGAAGGCTTGGCAAAATTGGCTCCATTCCAAAAGCGGTGATTCACTTCCGCCTGGTCAATGGCTGCCCACAGAAAGGGAATCCTTCTTGATGAATCGTGAGGATGCCATTCGAACTTCCCAAGCACGGAAAGCGTTTGGGTTTCGTTCGGGATTTTTCATCACATTGAATGAAGGGGACTCCATTCGTGTCATAGGCCGGGGATTCGGTCACGGTGTCGGCATGTGCCAAGAAGGTGCCATGGGACGTGCCAAGGCCAATCACGACGCATGGGACATCTTGTCCCATTATTACCACAAGGTCAGCCTGACGCCATGGCAGAACGCCCAACTTGAGTAAGCGTGACGCGTCAGAGTCCTTGAATGGAGAACTTTTTGGGGTACTCCACCTTGTAGGAAAAAGACAGTGTTTTCTGGGCACCTGGGAATAAGGTCATCTCCCATGTAATCCACCCTGTAACCGGATCAAGTTCGCCTCCGTCCAAACTTTCGACAAAGACTTCAATGTCAGAACTTCTTGACACGGGTATCCGATCTATAATCCGAACTTTCACAGAACGACTGTGCTGGTTCACCACGTCGACTTGAAATGCCTGAACCGTTCGTTTTGTACCCCCCAAAGCCGAACTGGAGCATAATTCCATCAGACGTTTCCGACTAGATCGTACACGACCATCTTGTCCCAATGGAATTTCCAACGTATCCCCTGGAGCAGGAAGTGCCATTTCAAACACTCCACGATACGCTCCACCTGCAACGACCTGCACGTCTCCTGCCATCAACTGGGCTTCGCTCCAGTCGGCACTTGCTGCCAGCTGAAAGGATTCATCGGAATACTCAGGCATGACCAAATAGGTCAAGTCGCTGTTCAAGCGCAGTGTTTCAAGAGGGATGCGTTCCGGTGTTCCATTTCCAGATATCCGAACGGGCAATTGCGGCGTGAAGGCAAGCCGTTGGATCGCAGATCCTGAGGCATTCGTCAGTGGCTGTATCTCAGTCGTTTCTACCGCCTCGAGTCCGAGACCTTCGCTGCGTTGCATGGACTTGCTTGAAGCCCAATCATAACCACTTTGAGACGCTGATGACCGGACCAAAGAAAGCTCTAGCGGCAATAAATTGGGAGGTGAAAGGGACTCAAGAGGGTTTCCTGCCAAAAATCGAATGGGCAGACCATTCCATTCTACCCCCGTCTTTTGAACCACATGGGCAAACCGTTTCAACTTCACAGCTCCGTCATCGGAAACTTCAGCATCGTATGCTGTTCGCCAAAAGGCATCTTGCGCTAAATAGGCAACCTCCACCTTTCCCTTCACCCCCTTGGGACCAACGATGCGCATGATGATCTGCCCCTCCTCTTCATTCTGCAACTTCAAAATTTCTTGGCGCTCCTCTACAAAGTCGCTCAACTCATCCTTCAAATCGCTCAACTCCATCCTCAACTCCAACATCAAATACTCCAGCTCTTTGACTCGACTTCGCCAAAAGTCAGCCAATTCAATCAAGTCTTCGACAAGAAGTGATTCACTTCCTCCCACTTTCCGATTTGCCTGAATCATAGCCAGTTCCTCAGAATAAACTGCCAACAGCGCATTTCTCATCGCCACCGTTCGCTCCGACGATTCCAGCGCATCATCAATGCGTTTCAACGCGCTCAACGACTCCTCAGCACGAGATGGGTTTTTCGCAATTTGAAAAGAATGGCCTGACAGTCCCCATCCTTCCGGAAGGACCGTTTGGATGCTCCCAGCATCGATGCTTTTGGCTAGCCCGCCAATTTTGACCACAGCCCTGCCATTTGCATCCAACGTTACGCGGGCGCCACGTTGAATCAATGCACCGGACTCATAAACTGCAACTTCATCAATCTCCCACTCACTGTACTGAACGTTTTCAGTCGCTATCTGGGCCTGCGCATGCCAAGCAATGCAACTCAAGAAGAAAGACACGACAAGGACCTTACTCAATGGATGGTTCATATGAATTGATTTTATCAAATCTATTGCAGGCAAATTACGGTATCCTGCCAAATGCCATAACCGGCCCAAAGACCAATTCCTCCATCGATATTGGATTCCATATTGGCAGGCAGAGAGAACGGACTTCCTTGACTTAAAATGAGGTTTTCATAACTGGCAATGGCATCATACACACCGGCATCTATCGCACACAACCTCACTGCCACGGTATCGTTCGCCTTAAAATAGCCCGATTCCCCACTGGAGAAATCATCATCCCAAGCTGTACTTCCGGCCGCACTGCCTCGAAACGTTCCAAACTCAAAAGACAGCCCATTGAAAAATGAATCATCAAATACACTTCCAAGCGGCGCTACAAAATCAGCGTCTTTTATCTCCCCAGCTAGCGGGTCCCACATTGGACGCATATTGATGCGTTTTGCGTACCATCGGTATGCATTGCCCGAAGAGTCCGGATCTGTAAAAGAAGCATAAAGCAAACCGAGGGTGTCATTGCTTCCTGGAGCAGCCCAACGCATACTATCCAAAGGGATGGCCGGAAGAATTTCTGTTTCGGCGTGCAGCTCTTTCTCACCAATCAACACGTCCAATTCATAGGCATTGCCCGATTGACCGATCAATGCTTCATCGAAAGATGTGTACACACAAAGGTTCAATGCACCCAACACCTCGGCAGGAAAACCGAGCAATTGTGCGGCTTGTTCCAAAGCCTCTGGAGTCAAGTCGCCCGTGCACAACTCATCCAATGCAATCGATTGACCTTGGTTCGAAATCTGAACTTCAGCTCCTGACAAAAAAGACTGCCCGACGCTACTTGCATCAACAGGATCAAAATACCCTTGAGCCAAACCGACAAAAACAATGGGCGCAGCCCCGCTTTCGATCTTTCCTTCAATCACATAAACCGTTTCAGTTTCAGGCAATTCCACTTCGATTTGCTGTTCGCAGCTAATCAAAGAAAGTGAAGCAACAAACACCCACAAAAAACGAAACGAAGGAGGCGGCAAAGACATGATGGCGAAACGATTGATCAACATGACACAAAAATACACGGGATGTTGGCTTGAAATGGTTGAAAATTTGAAGATAAATCGCCAAATGATTACAAAACATACGAGTGAATTAGAGCAAGGAGGAAGTAGATTTGTGGTCTAGATTTGCCCATGCTCAACCGACGACATATACGTATCAAAATCCTACACATCTTGTACGGATTTTATCAGGATTCAGACGCTGATGTCGTTGCAACTCGGAAAGCCCTGACGCACTCAGTGGGCAAAATGCAGGAATTGTACGTTCTGCTGTTGATGATGATTGGGGCCATGCAAGGGTTTGCCATTGATCGCATTGAGGCCGGACGAAAAAAACAACTTCCTACCCCAGAGGATTTACATCCGAACACCAAATTTGTCACGAACAAGCCATTGCGCGCTTTGGCCAATAGTAAGAAACTGCAAAAAGCAGCGAGTGATCTAGGCGTTGGTTGGGGAGAAGATCAGGAAATGCTCCGAAAGATGTTCCGAAGCTTGCTTGAACACGAAGAATACATCGAGTTCATGGCCTCAGAAGAACGCGGATTCAAGCACGACCGTGAGTACTTGATTCGGATTTTCCGGAAGCACATGATCACGAGTGAAGTTTTTCAAGAACGGCTCGAAGAACAAAGCATTTTCTGGAATGACGATCTTGACCTAGCTGCGTCAATGGCTATCAAGACCATCAAAACCATTCGCGAAACGGATGATGACATTACCCTGCTTCCTCTGTGGCGTGAGGATGACGATGACAAACAATTCCTTGAGACGTTGTTTGTGGAGTCATTGGCACAAGCTGAAGTCAACGAGATTCTTGTCACGGAAGCTGCAAAAAACTGGGAATTGGAGCGCATTGCCCTCATGGATCGCATTCTGATGAAGATGGCATTGGCTGAAGCGAAATCCTTTTCATCCATTCCATTGAAGGTGACCTTGAACGAGTACATCGAGCTGTCCAAATATTACAGTACGCCCAAAAGCAATGGCTTTATCAACGGCGTTTTGGATCAGCTTTTTACACAATTGAAAAAGGACGGGGCCATTGTCAAGATTGGCCGCGGTTTGATCGAATGATGCAGTGGTACATCCTTTTGACTTTGGGTTGTTTGACCATCGCTTCTTGCGGTGACACAAGCAGTGGGCGCATTTCGACGGACATGATTCACATGCCGGCCACGGCGAGCGCGTCTGAGACTACTGCACGGTCGGTACCACAAATCCTCTTCACGGCTTTATCCATTGATCTAGGAACGCTCGTAGAAGGTCAGAGCGCCAAGGCCATTTATGAATTCAGTAATTCAGGGAAGGCTCCTTTGGTTATCGCAGACGTTTCCACTTCGTGCGGTTGTACCGTTGCTCGGGACTGGCCGAGAAACCCCATCCAATCCGGTAAAAAAGGCCGCATTGAAGTAACCTTTGACAGTCGCTTGCGACCTGGACTCAACGAAAAGAGCATTTTTGTTGTTTCCAACGCAACCCCATCTACTACGGAACTTACTCTTAAGTCACTGGTCGTTGGTCCACAATCGTCGCCTATTGAACTCGATTCTAACGAAATTACAGACTCCAACTCATGACACTATTTTCTATCCTATTTCAAGCACAAGCCGAAGGCGGTATGTCCTTTTTCCTCTTGATTGGCGGCATGTTCTTGATCATGTATTTCTTCATGATTCGCCCTCAAGTCAAGAAACAAAAAGAATCCAAGAAGTTCAGAGAAGGCATCTCCAAGGGAGATAAGGTCGTGACCATTGGAGGCATTCACGGCAAGGTGGTCGAAATGAATGAACGCACCATTCTACTGCAAATTGACGGCGCCAAAATTCGCGTTGAAAAATCAGCGTTGAATCCAACCGGCGAAGTATCTGAAGAGGACATCAAGTCCAACAGCTAAGCCATGCGTTCGAACAACCAAAGCCAATCGATGTCTCTGCTCCTTGCATTGACTCCGGTTGTCATTTTGATTGCACTGCTCGCCGCAGATGTCATTGCTTTTGGGGAAGACAGCTCATACGGGGCCAATCAAATCGCCATGCTTTTTGCGGCATTCGTCTCTGGAGGCATCGGCATGCTGAGGGGGTTGAAATGGGAGGTCATCCGCGATGCCATCAGCAAGTCAATAGCGCAAACATCCGAGGCTATGCTCATCTTGTTGATGATCGGAGCGCTCAGCGGTACTTGGCTGATGGCCGGGATCATCCCTGCGTTCATCCATTACGGGTTGCAGGTTTTGAACCCTGAAATTTTCTTGTTCGCTGCATGTCTTATTTGCGCTGTGCTTTCATTGGCGACAGGCAGTTCTTGGGGAACCGTAGGAACCGTCGGTGTCGCATTGATTGGCATTGGAACCGCATTGGGACTCCACCCAGGATGGGTCGCAGGAGCCATTATTTCTGGAGCCTATTTCGGGGATAAAATGTCCCCTTTGAGTGACACCACCAACATTGCTCCGGCTGTTGCGGGAACCGATTTATTCACGCACATCCGGTACATGATGATTACCACCATCCCGAGCTTGATCATTGCATTGATCGTTTTTCTTTTTGCTGGATTTGGAGGTGGCGCGAGTGTTGAAACTTTGGAAATGAGTTTTGCAGAAGGGTTTGGCCAAGCTGTTGAGGCGAGTTTTAACATCCACGCTGGCTTGTTCATCGCTCCGGTGGTCCTGATTGCCCTCATCATCAAAAAAGTTCCAGCCGCTCCTGCCCTGTTTATTGGGTGTTTGCTCGGTGCGGTCACAGCGGTGGTCTTTCAACCCGAAATGGTCCGCAATGTTGCAGGCATCGGTATTGAAGAAGGTAGCTACGCCATTGCTGCATTTACCGCATCAATTCAATCCATGGCGCTGGACACGGCCATCGTGACGGGGCATTCCATGGCGGATGAATTGCTAACTTCCGGTGGAATGGCCGGGATGCTCAACACCGTTTGGTTGATCATTTGTGCCATGACGTTTGGAGCAGTTATGCAAGCGACCGGAATGCTTGGAAGGATTACTCAAGTCCTCTTAAATGGAGTACAGTCCACCTTTGGCTTGGTCGCGAGAACGACCGGTACGTGTCTTGCTTTCAACGTATTGACATCCGATCAATATTTGGCCATTGTCATTCCAGGCAATATGCTCAAGGACGCCTATGCTGAGCAAGGATTGGCTCCCGAAAACTTAAGTAGAACCTTAGAAGACACTGGAACCGTGACCAGTGTTCTCATTCCATGGAATACGTGTGGTGTGGCCCAAAGCGGCATTTTGGGGATCTCCACATGGACGTACTTGCCTTACTGCATCTTCAATTTGGTCAGCCCCATCATGACGCTGACAATTGCGGCTATCGGATTTCGAATTCGAAAACTGGAGCGTTCGACAGCGTCCTAACGGCCCGTTTTTTTTTGACTTTAGTGCTTCTTCGAACTGAGAATGAAATCCTCCTCCCAAAAGAAAAGTGTCACAGCGAGTGACGGATCTGATGATAAAATCGTCATCCGAGGAGCCCGAGAACACAACCTGAAGAACATTGATCTGACCATACCGAGAAATCAATTGGTCGTGCTCACAGGAGTCAGTGGTAGCGGCAAGTCCAGCCTCGCTTTTGACACCATTTACGCTGAGGGGCAACGGCGGTATTTGGAAACCTTTTCCGCTTACGTGCGTCAATTCATGGGAGGATTGGAGCGACCCGATGTCGACCAAATCACTGGGCTGAGCCCTGTTATTAGCATTGAGCAAAAGACCATCAGCAAAAACCCACGCTCAACAGTCGGGACCATCACGGAACTGCATGACTTCTTGCGCTTGGCTTACGCACGAGCTGCAGATGCGTTCAGTCTGCGCACAGGAAAGCCCATGGTGCGCTTTTCCGATGAGGAGATGGTCTCCAAATTGCTGAGTGAATTCAATGGAGAAAAAATCCTGATTCTCGCTCCACTCGTAAAGGGTCGAAAAGGGCACTACCGGGAGTTGTTTGAGCAAGTTATGAAGCAGGGGTATGTGCGTGCACGCATTGACGGCTCTTTGGTGGAACTCGAACCGGGACACCGCGTTGATCGATACAAGGTGCATGACATCGAATTGGTTGTTGACCGCTTAGCCGTAACCCTCGGTGATGAAACACGCATTCTTCGGTCTGTCCGTACTGCACTGACTATGGGCAAAGGCTCCATGAGTGTTTTGCCACATGACGGCGTTGAGCTGAGGCACTTTAGCCGAAATCTGATGTGTCCAACAACGGGTCTCGCCTATCCTGACCCTGAACCCAACCTGTTCTCCTTCAACTCCCCTTATGGAGCTTGCTCTCATTGCAATGGTTTAGGCCAAATCGCCGAGGCAGATGCGGCACTCATTTTACCGGATCACTCTAAGAGCATCTTTGCTGGCGGAATTGCACCGCTCGGGGACCTCAAGAGCTCACGCGCCTTGAATATCATTGAGGCCTTGTTAAAGCGGGAAGGATTGACCCTCAAAACCAAAATTCAAGACCTCGACGAGTCCATCATCGGTCAACTTTTATACGGGTCGGACACTTTGGTAACGCTTGAGGGCAAGGGCGGCTTTAAACCCACGAATGTGCGATGGGATGGCGTAATTGCTACCATCGAAAAAGCAGCCGAACAAGGCAATTCCGTTCCTCTGAAGCGATGGGCGCAACGGTTTATGAAAAAACGAACGTGTCCTGAATGCAGCGGCTCACGTTTGAGCGAGATCAGCTTGCACTTCAAATTGGCCGGCAAAAACATTGCTGAATTGGGGCACATGGACTTGAGGTCGCTTGCCTTGTGGTTCGAAGACTTGGAGCCCCAACTGTCCGAACGGCAAAAAACCATTCTCAAAGAGCCACTCAAGGAAATCCGGAGTCGACTGGGATTCCTAGTCGATGTTGGGTTGGAGTACTTGGCCTTGGACCGTTCAGCACGCACGCTTTCGGGTGGCGAAGCACAACGTATCCGCCTTGCGACGCAAATCGGCAGCAAATTGACGGAAGTCCTGTACATCTTGGACGAGCCCAGCATTGGTTTACACCAGCGTGACAATACC
The DNA here is from genome assembly GCA_913041135.1 of uncultured Flavobacteriales bacterium. GTDB lineage: Bacteria > Bacteroidota > Bacteroidia > Flavobacteriales_D > Sanyastnellaceae > UA16. The sequence continues at coordinate 21,645 of CAJWIF010000015.1, read as the reverse complement.
CGACTGATCCGGAGTCTTCAGGCCCTCCGGGACGCGGGAAATTCTGTTTTGGTGGTTGAACACGATGAGGAGATGATGCTCGCAGCGGATCACCTCATTGACATTGGTCCCGGCGCAGGGATTCACGGCGGACACATTGTGGCACAAGGAGACCCGCTCACCCATTTGAAAGGAGACAGTTCCACAGCAGCCTATTTGACCAAACGACTGCGCATTGCCATTCCGGCAAAAAGGAGAAAAGGCAATCGCAAGTCTATCACGCTCACAGGAGCTAGAGGCAACAATCTCAAGTCGGTTAAACTCAAAATCCCATTGGGTACATTGACGTGTGTCAGCGGTGTGAGCGGCAGCGGTAAAAGCAGCTTGATCAACCAGACGTTGTATCCGATCCTGCACAATCACTGCTACGAAGAAACCAAGGTGCCCCTGCCCTACAGTAAGATCACGGGCTTGGACCATACAGACAAGGTGATCGCGATCAATCAAAGTCCCATAGGAAGAACACCGCGCTCGAATCCAGCAACTTACACCGGGATGTTCAACGAAATTCGAACCCTATTCACCAAACTTCCCGAGGCTGCTATTCGTGGCTACAAACCTGGACGGTTTAGTTTCAATGTCTCTGGAGGACGCTGTGAAGAATGCAAAGGAGCGGGATTGCGAACGATTGAGATGAATTTCTTGCCAGATGTGCACGTCGTTTGCGAAACCTGTAAAGGGAAACGCTACAACCGTGAAACGCAAGAAGTACGGTATCGCGGAAAATCCATTGCCGATGTCTTGGACATGACCGTCAATGATGCGGTTGTCTTTTTCGAGGCCTTCCCCAAACTCAAGCGATTGACCAAGACATTGCATGATGTCGGATTGGGTTACATTACGTTGGGACAGCAATCCACAACGCTCTCAGGAGGAGAAGCGCAACGGGTCAAATTGGCAACTGAATTGGCCCGCGTGAGTACAGGGAGCACCATATACTTGCTGGATGAACCCACTACCGGTTTGCATTTTCAGGACATTCAAATGCTCATCAATGTCCTCCAGCGACTAGTCGACCAAGGCAATACCGTACTGGTTATCGAACACAACATCGATGTACTTAAAGTCGCCGATCATCTTATCGATATCGGGCCTAATGGAGGTCAAGCGGGAGGCGAAATTGTCGCTACAGGAACTCCCGAACAGGTTTCGATTTGCAAAGAGAGTGCAACTGCACCATTTTTACGGACAGCGCTTGAGGCGGAATAAACATACTTACCATGAAGAAAGGATACAAGCAAAGAGATTGGAACGAATCAAAAACGAATGATAGTTGGTCCATTTTCAAAATCATGGGCGAATTCGTCCAAGGATTCGAAACACTCCAACGCATTGGACCGTGCATCAGCATTTACGGGTCTGCGCGCATGGCTGAAGACTCTGTTGTCTACAATCAATCGCGAGAAGTCGCCCGACAATTGAGCGAACGCGGATACGGTGTCATCACGGGTGGTGGTCCCGGTGTCATGGAAGCGGGAAACCGAGGTGCTCATGATGTTGGTGGCACGTCTGTAGGCTTGAATATTGAATTGCCTTTTGAGCAGCACAATAACCCGTACATCGACCCAGACAAAAGCATTGACTTTGATTACTTTTTTGTTAGAAAGGTTATGTTTGTCAAATATTCTCAGGGCTTTGTGGTCATGCCAGGAGGCTTTGGAACGTTAGACGAATTGTTCGAGGCCCTTACCTTGGTCCAAACATCCAAAGTAGAGCCGGTTCCAATCATCTTATTCGACTCCAGCTTTTGGTCCGGTCTTGTGGATTGGATGAAAACAACGCTATCCGATCGTTACCACACCATTAGTCCAACTGACCCTGATTTGTTTCATGTCGTTGACACTCCTGAGGAAGTGGTCAAGGTCATCGATGCATTCTACTCCAAATCATTACATCGTCCCAATTTCTAATTTACATACTATGGACAACAACATTAAAACGTGCGTGGCCTTGATTCTTTCAGCCACAGTTTCCATTTCAGCGCAAGCGCAATTTCCATATGAAGGATCTGTCTTTACGGAAGAATACGTTTCGCTACAAGACCCGACACTCCTCGACATTGACCTCGGATGGGATGATCCAGAGCTTGTTGTTCCGTTGCCTTTTACCTTTTCTATTGGTGAACTCCAGGCTTTTGAGATGAATCTCGGAGGTACGGGTGAAATGCTATTTGCAATGGGTGAAATCGGAAGTATGAACATCCTGTGGCCCCTCAGTCTCGATGTCATGGATGTATCCAATGCCATGACCAACGACCCCGAGGATGTCAGTACAATTGGCTACCAAACGGAGGGCAACGAACCCAATCGTATTTTTAAAATTGAATGGAATAATTGTGGAGTCTACGAGGAAATCGATGAATTAGGCACTGCTGACATCCGCGTCAATTGGCAAGTTTGGCTGCACGAGGGCTCTGGAATGATTGAATACCGATTTGGCCCTACTACCCTGACCGAAGAGGACCTCTTTTCAGTTTTAGAAGGATATCCCTTGTCTTCTGCTATCATCTTGAACCTCGATGAAGGCTACTCTGGTGAAATTTATTTTGCTTCAGGAGATGCCTCTAGCCCGTCTTGGTCAATGGATACTGACTTTTACAACTGGTACTATAATGGTGAATCGTTGACGAATGTCCCACAAGAGGGAACGGGGTATCGTTTCAATGGGACTTCTACATCCAGTGCTGAATCTGAAGTCGTGAACAATGCTTTTCAACTCTTTCCTAACCCCGCTTCATCAACCTGTGTGGTTTCCAACCTAACGGAGACCGAACAACAGTACTCATGCCTTTCTGTTGCAGGAAAAATCGTAGACCAATGGATGCTCGCACCGCAAGCAACGCAGCGATTGGATGTTTCTGAATTTGCTCCTGGACTGTATGTAATCCAAACGGACCAAGGTGCATCTCAAAAACTGATGATTCACTAGGAACAGACTGGAATTATTGGATCATTACGGGCACGCTTTTACGCTGACCGTCCTTCATCCACTCCACCAAGTAAATACCGGGTGACCAGGACGATACGTCCCAGGTCATTCGGTATTTTCCATTCATGTCACCCGACTGCATCAAACGACCGGATGTATCAAAAACACGCCATGATACGCCGTTCGGATTGATATTGTTCAAGCGCAATGTCATCGATTCATTGGCAGGGTTCGGATACACCGTGAACCCAGCGTCGACGAAACTTTCTTGCACATTCATCTGGGGCTCAAGGCCAATGGTGAATACACCGTGCTCCGGCAGATCAACTTCGGCTGACCAATATGCGCCATTGTTTTGCAACGGATAAAAGGCAGGCGTGCTTCCCACTTCAAAATTCTCAGAATCATCCACGATGACACCGATTGCGGCAGAAGCAAACAGCTCACAGACACCCGCATCAGTAAATTGGAGCTGAACCGCACCGGCGTCACCAATCTCTTCCGTAGCCCACGTACGGGCCAAACGACTCGATAAAAATGGATAGCTGGTTACCACATCCAACACTCCTCCGTCATGGCCCCAAAAGAGGTAATCTCCATCATCCAATGATTGGGGGTTGTTGACTCGAACTACACCGACCCCCTGGGCATCATCATGCTGATCCCATTCGTTCTCACGTCCAATTCCGGCGACATCCTCTGAGAAATTTTCCCTGAAATAGTGTTGGATGCTCCCCATGGAAATGCCATAACGCGCCGCTACATAGTTGGATACAATGGTGCGATGAGATTCAAATAACTTCGTTCCATAAATGAAGTGCTCTGCAATGTCGCCTTCTCCAAATCGATTGTCAAAGTCCCACCCGAGACGCACTTCAACATTGGAATTTTCAGCACGCGACCCAATGTTCGATCCCGGGAAGGGAATGCGCAAATCGTTTACAATCGTCTGGAAGTTTTGATCCCAATCGGATTGCCCATAGATCACCCCATAAAATTGAGGCAGGGAAGCGTCAACAATCCAATAAGGCGTCGCCTGAGCATAATTTCCATTGTCATCGATTACAACGGCTTGGTAAGAACTCTGGTTCTTCCATGGATGCAAGATGAACCCATTGTCTTCGCGAGCACTGCCCAACCAACCGTGTTCATTCCACGCAACGTCCTCTCCTTTCGCAACAGTAAATGCTGAGATTTCGCGATGCATCGGGACGACTGAAGCCACAACACAATCATTCATCCCATCAAATGACAAAGCTGCACGGCCGTTGATGGCGGAGCTTTGCAAAGCTGGATTGGCCTCGACTTCATTTTGCGTGGCCGAAAGAACGTTTCCGGATAACACATCACGCCATTCAGCAACCGCCATGCCATTTGTAGCATCTTCACCTTCAGCGGTAAACGTGCCTTGGTCACCCCGCAACCAAAGCGTCAGTGAGGAGGCATCGCCAACCCCACCAGGCCCCCAAGGACCCAATGGTTCTGGAACCGGGTGGTAGACCAAACGCAACGTGTCGGATGCCGCATTGGCCAACCCATATCCATCTTGCTCAATCGCAACACCTTCCGGGACGACGAGCTCAATGGGACCATAGGCAATGGGCGCCACGACACACGTAAAGCCGTCCTCATCGCTCTCCAAAGAAGTGATCACAGCATTGGTAACGTTGATGTCTTCAGCGACAAATGATTCCATAGGAACATCCAACAGGTTCCGACGAAATGCAATGGACACCGGTGCTGCCCCAAAAATGGACGTTTCACCAGATGCAGAAATGAGATGCGCAATAGGAGGGAAACCTTGGGTCGCTCCTTGTGCGTCCGTTTCCCACATGCCTCTCCCATAGGTTCCAGCCCGTATCCGTCGTGGATCATTTGGTCCGTTGCCTGCATACAATTCCAATTCCGTCACACGGACAGTTAAAGGCAGTCCTTCCGAATAATCGATCCACAAAGAATCCGCATTCGACCAATAGTAAACCCCCATGTCAGTGCCCGCATACAAGCCCCCTGTTCCCGATGTATCACACACCAATGTATTCACAGCGACACCCGGTAAATCACCTTCCAGTTCGGTCCAACTTTCACCGAGATCTGAAGAATGCCACACCCGATTGCTAAAGCCGATGTACACTGAACTCGAGTCCCCCAATACCGTTTCAACCGCCAGAACTGGCTGCGCGCTCAAAGGCAGAGCGTCGCTGAGATCGACCCATGTCACACTGTCAGCTTGAATCAACGCTGAATCACATCGAAAGAGCTTTCGACTTCCTTCCGTTGCAAATAAAATGTTCTCATTGCTTCGATGCCGATGCACTACACGCATCGTAGTCAGGTCGTTCCCTCCTAGCTCAGAACTGATCCGTTCCCAAACAATGCTATCCCTTACAGGGTGTTTGATGTTGGTGCTTCGCCAAACGTTCAGCAGCCCAACAAACATGGTTGAGGGGGTCTCGTAAGAAAGTGTAAACGGAGTCGACCACGCGCCGCCTTCGTCAATGCCCAGCTCTCCGTTGGCAACAATCGTTTGGGACTGGATTCCAGGACCAGTTCGATACAGCCTTCCATATTGCGAACTGGAAAAGAACCAATCCGGATCGATCGGGTCATAAATACATTCAAAGCCGTCACCGCCGCTGCCACGTGACCACTGAACCCCATTAAACAAATAGGTACCGTTGTCTTGGTAGCCATTCATAGCATCCGTTCCGGCGTGGGGACTTTGTCCAATTTTATAGATTTCACCGGTGACAATGCCGTTGCTCATATCCATCCATTGTTGGTTGTTGTCATAGCGATATACTCCACCATCGTTGGCAAGCCAAATTTCGTCGGTATGCGGATTTGCGACCAATGCATGTTGGTCAACGTGCGTAAAACTATCCTGGATGTCAAGCCAAGTCGCTCCCCCGTCATCTGATCGTTTCATTCGGATACTTCCGACATACACCCGATCTACAACAACGGGGTCCGCTTCGAGGCAGAGATCATACCACGCTTGGCCTCCATCTTGATCTCCCGAAGCGCTCCACGCCATGATGTTGGGGCTATCACTCATTTCCTCAAAATTCACCCCTGCATCTGTCGACTTGAAGAAGGCTCTGAATTCATAGGTGCCCGTGGAGAGCACATACACGTTGTCTGGGGCGGCTGGCGTAACAGCGATGCACATCCGAGTGCTCGGGTTGATGCCATCATTGATGTAATCCCAATTGTCCCCACCGTCTTCACTGCGCCAGAATCTTCCTTGCCCTGTGCTATACACGATTTCAGGATTCGTTGGATGAAAACAAAGGTCCTTGTAATTCTGGGTGTTGGACGAAACCTGCTCCCACGTGTCACCGGCATCAACAGAACGAAACACACCACTATTCGTAGCTGCAAACACGCGATTATCATCCGTTGGATGAACCAAGATGTCACCTACGGTCAGATTGGCCATACCGTCGTTGACAAAATCCCAGCTCACGCCGCCGTCGACCGATTTCATCACCCCCATCCCGGGACTATCCGATGCGTCGCGGTCACCTGTTCCGATATAAACAATCTGAGGATTGATTGAAGAGAATGCAATAGAACTCACACCCAGTGTTGGCAAGTCGTCTGTATTTGTCACCCACGAAGCTCCTCCATCGTAGCTACGCCAAAGTCCGCCAGCAGGAGCACCAGCAAAGATGATTTGATCGTCATTTGGATGGAATGCAATGGCATTCATTCTTCCCACACCCCGAATGTGCTCTCGCGTCGTAATCGTGGTCAACGTGGGCCCGCACACTTGCCAATTCCCATTTGCTGAACGTCCCGACTCCCTACCCTGCATGATGATGCGGTGAGCCTGGACTGAAGCATCAGAACCAATGGCAAATCCGTGGTCATCTGTTCTACCGTCCATGAGGTGCAGCCAACGTTCAACTTGCTTGTAACCTGACCCCTTGACACGTTCCTTCCCTTCCCAATGTGCTTCAAATACAGCACGAACATCGGCTGGTTTCACATCAGGAGATTGCATCAAAACAGACCAATCGGGATCCAGATCTTGCGGGGTTTGACTGCTCGCAAAACGAGGGAAAAAGAACGCGAGCGAAAGGGCCAAGCAGGTGAAATAAAACCCACCAAATTTAAAGGGTGCTGTTAAAATCATGGCAGCAATTTAGCACCCAACCGACAGGATGTCCGCTGCAATCATCTCAATCGACACTTCAAGGGTCAGAATGGCAGTTTTTTCAACCGTGTATCGCATTGGCTCGGTCATTGAAAGCATCAATCCAAATCGAATTCAAGCATCATGCAAAAAGGAAACATCAACGTTCAAACGGAAAATATTTTTCCCATCATCAAGAAGTTCCTCTACAGTGACCATGAGATCTTCCTCCGCGAGTTGGTGTCCAATGCTGTAGACGCAACACAGAAGCGAAAAACGCTTGCGAAGCTTGGCGAAATGCCTGCCGTCGAAGGAGACACCTCCATTGAGGTGATCATTGACTCGGAGGCCAAGACATTGACTATTCGAGATCGGGGCATTGGCATGACCGAAGAAGAAGTCAACAAATACATCAACCAAATTGCCTTCTCAGGCGCGACAGAATTCTTGGACAAGTACCAAGGAGATGATGCGAAAACCGCCATCATTGGCCACTTCGGTTTGGGGTTCTATTCTGCCTTCATGGTCGCCAAGCATGTAGACATCATTTCTTGGAGTCAAAAAGAGGACAGTACGCCTGTCCAGTGGACGTGTGACGGTTCACCCGCATACGAAATTGGAGAAGCGACCAAGGACGAGAGGGGCACTGACATTGTACTGCACATTGCTGATGATAGCCAAGAGTTTTTGGAGCAAGCACGAATTGATGGCATTCTGAACAAGTATTGCAAGTTCATGCCGGTCGAGATCATTTCAGGAACAACCAGCAATTGGGAAGATGATCCTTCGGGCGAAAAGGACGAAAATGATGCCGTCAAGAAAATCGAAACAAAAGTTCCGAATGTCATCAACAAGACCCAACCCTTGTGGAGCCGACAGCCTGCGGACTTGAAGGATGAAGATTACCAAGAGTTCTACAAGGATCTGTACCCGATGAATTTCGAGGATCCATTGTTTCACATTCACCTCAACGTGGACTTCCCATTCAATTTAACGGGCATCCTCTACTTTCCGCAGCTCAAAAAAGAGATGGAGTTGCGTAAGGACAAAATCCACTTGTATTCGAATCAGGTGTTTATTACGGACAACGTCGAGAACATTGTCCCTGACTTTTTGACGATGTTGCACGGGGTCATTGATTCACCTGACATTCCTTTGAATGTGTCGCGCTCTTATCTGCAAGAAGACGCCAACGTCAAGAAAATTAGCGGCCACATCTCCAAGAAAGTCTCAGATAAATTGGGTTCGATGTTCAAAAAGGACCGGGAGACGTTTGCCGCACAATGGGATGACTTGCGCATTTTCGTTGAATACGGAATGCTGACAGATGAGAAGTTTACAGAGCGCGCGAAGAAATTCTTACTCTTCAAGGACACCGAGGGCGAATGCATGACACACGAAGAGTTGATTGCTGCTATTGGAGAAACCCAGAAGGATAAAAGTGGTAAGGTCATCTTACCCTATACGAACAATCCGAAGGGACAACACGCCTTTATTGAGCCGGCAAAAGAGCGTGGATATAAAGTGTTGGTCATGGAGGGGCCCTTGGCATCCCATATGGTCCAAAAACTAGAAGAGGCCTATCCAGATGTTCAATTCAAACGTGTTGACTCAGATGTCATTGACAACTTGATTGAAACGGACGAAGCCTCGACCAGCGCCTTGGATGAGAAGCAGGAGGAAACGCTAAAACCCATTATCGAAGGAGCCTTCCCAGCAGGAACATACAAAGTGAAGTTTGTAGCGATGTCTCCATCAGCAGCACCAATCACCATTACCCGAGCTGAATTCATGCGCCGGATGAAGGAACAGCAAGCAGTTGGTGGTGGAGGATTTCAGATGTTCGGGGACATGCCCGAAAATTATGAGGTCGCCGTCAATGCCAATCACCCGATGGTGCAAAAGTTGTTGAACGAAACGGACGCTGAAGAACAAGCCAAACTGGCCAAACGAGCTGGAAACTTAGCCCGATTGTCTCAAGGCTTGCTAGAAGGCGCCGAGCTTACTTCCTTCATCACGGAAGGCTATTCTGAACTTTCGTGAGCAATTACGGCCCATGGATCGGAGGTGCCATCGGTTGGGCTTTAGGCGGCCCAATCGGTGGCATCTTAGGGTATTCGTTCGGTAAGATGTTTGCCGGAGGATCTTCTGGAGCACCCCAACAAAACCCCACGGGGCGTGACACGAGCCGATCAACACGATCAGGCGATTTCGCAGTCTCGCTGCTTGTTCTGAGTGCCGCTGTTATGAAAGCCGATGACAAGGTTCTCAAATCTGAGCTTGACTTTGTCAAGTCCTTTTTGAAAAACAATTTCGGACCAGCACAAGCAGATCAATTGACCTTAATGTTGCGTGAGACTCTGAGTCAATCCATCGACACGCGCGGTGTTGCAGAGCAAATCCGTCTACAGATGGATCACGCTAAGCGACTATTGCTTCTGCAATACCTGTTTGGAATTGCCAAAGCAGATGGACACATCCACAGCGCTGAATTGGATGTGATTCGGCAAATTGCCAAATGGCTCGGAATCCATGAGCGCGACCGCGTCAGTATTGAGGAAATGTTCCAAGCTGGAAAGGCGGATCCGTATTCCGTATTGGAAATAGATCCATCTAGCACGGATTCAGAAGTCAAAAAAGCCTATCGTAAAATGGCCGTGAAATTTCACCCTGACAAAGTCCAAGATTTGGGTGAATCGCATCAAAAACAGGCCAAAGAACGGTTCATTGCCATCCAGGCTGCTTATGAACAAATCAAACTCGATCGAGGTATGAAATAGGAAATGAGGGTGTCTAGATTGAACATCCTTAGATTTAGCGCTTCCTAGCTGACTCACGACACACACTTTTGACCACATGAACTACTCCATTTCGGCTTATGCTATCGCCGCTTTGCTTGCGATTTCCAGTGCCTTTGCTCCGATCAATGAGCTTTCCGCTCAGCGTTCGAAAAAGAACAAGAAAGGCAAGACATCGTCTTCAGAGGGCCGACCAGTAAAGAAAGACGATATTAAATCGCTGTCTGACCTCACCAAAACGTGTGCTTTGGATTCAGGGCTTTTTTCCATGTATTCCGACACGGCTTCTGGGGAAAGTTGGTTCATCGTTCCCGATTCAATGCTCGAGAAGGAGTTTATTTACTTTTCTCACATCAATGACGGAGTCGCACAATCAGGTTTTACACGAGGCAGCTATCGCAATTCGAAAGTCATTTCATTTCACAAGCATTTCGACCGCATTGAAATCCATGCGGAGAACACAAATTATCACTTCGACCCCACGTCTCCACTTGCTCGGGCTTCTTCAGCCAACATCAACACTCCCATTTTGGCTAGTCTTAAAGTGGAGGGCATGGATTCCTCAAAAACAGTATTTGCTATTTCAGGAGATGCCCTGTTCTTGCAAGAAGCCGTTGAGATGGTCAAGCGACCATCGCGTAAGCCTGGTGATGGGATCTTGGGGAAACTTTCACGAGACAAGTCAAAAATCACACGAATCAATAACTATCCAAGCAACACCGAAGTGTCCGTGGATTACGTGTATGACAACCCGGCCCCAAAACGAGGAGGCGCTGCGTTGGAAGACGCGCGCTATGTGACTGTATCGTATCAGCATAGCATTCTTCAAATGCCTGAAAACGATTTCACGCCACGACCTGATGATGCCCGCATAGGATACTTCAGCACCCAGACAGAAGACATGACGTCCGCTTCATCTACCCCATGGTTGGACATGATTCACCGATGGAATTTGGAAAAAAAGGATCCCGGCGCGGCCATTTCAGACCCCATTCAACCCATTGTTTGGTGGATAGAAAACACCACTCCTTATGAATTTCGCGAGATCATTCAAGCTGGAGTAGAAAAGTGGAACATGGCCTTCGAGCCCCTTGGGTTTAGCAATGCCGTTGAAGTACGTATTCAACCGGATACGGCCCTGTGGGATGCAGGAGACATTCGTTACAATGTACTCCGCTGGACGTCCTCTCCATCTCCGATGTACAGCGGTTATGGCCCCAGCTTTGTCAACCCCAAAACTGGAGAAATTTTAGGAGCTGATATCATGCTGGAATGGAGCGGAATGACCGGTAGGCTTTGGCGTTCCGAAGTGTTTCAAAAGGCCGGAATGATGGATTTCACTGAACAGGAGGCTGACATCACATCTTCTCGCGCTTTGTCTGCAGAGTGGATGCACCGATGCGATGCAGGAGCAGTTCAAGCGCAGCAAACTCTTTTTGGATTTGCTGCATTGCGTGCCCGCTCCTTTACCGATGAAGATCAAGAAAAGTTTACACGTGAAACCTTACACCGCTTGGTGTTGCATGAAGTTGGACACACCTTGGGATTGAGCCACAATATGGCGGGTTCCACCATGCTCAGCCCAAAGGATTTGAAAGATGATGCTATTGTAAATGCCCAAGGTATGAGCAACAGTGTGATGGACTATCCCGCAATCAATTTTACCAAAGAAGAATCAGACCAAACAAAATTCTACGATGACCAGCCCGGCCCCTATGACATGTGGGCAATTGCCTATGGTTACTCGAGTGGACTCGATGACTCGGATGCAGAAGGCGCTCGACTTGAAAGCCTCTTACAGCGATCCACTGAGTCCAACTTGATGTTTGGTAATGATGCAGACGATATGCGACGCGCTGGAGGCGGAATGAATCCCGACGTCAACATCTATGACCTGTCAAATGATCCAGTCGCATATGCTGCAGAGCGCTGTGAATTGGTCAACGACCTACTTCCTCAACTGGTAGACATGTATGGCAATGAAAGTCAAGACAGCTATATGGAGGTGCGCCGGGCCTATTTAACGCTGACCGGAGAGTACGCGACTCAACTCGGCGTGATGACCCGTCAAATTGGCGGTATTCGTTACAACAGAGCGCGCCCATCTCAACAAGAAGGCGCTCCACTCCAACCTGTATCGAAGAATGATCAAAAGGCTGCCATGAAAGCATTGGTCACGTACGCCTTCGCTCCTTCTGCCTTTGATGCATCGCAAACGATTTACGGTTACTTGCAAGGCCAGCGTCGCGGATTCGGATTTTTCAGCGAACCCGAAGACCCGAAAATTCATGCGAGAATCTTAAGTGCTCAACGAAGAGCGCTCGCGCATCTACTGCATCCCCGAGTGCTGCAGCGTATTACCGATGCAGGGAATTATGGCAACACTTATGGTTTGGACACCTATATGACTGATTTGACAACAGGCATTTTCAAAGCAGACCTCAGAACTTCTGTCAATACGGTCCGACAGCAACTTCAGATTGCATATGTCCAAAGCCTCATCACGGCATTGGACCCCGCAAAGAAGTACGATGTGATCGCACAATCTATGGTGTTGTCTTCACTGAAGCGCATCCAGCGAGAACAAAAATCAGCTTCATCGCCTGATGGACTCACCCGAGCGCATCGCGGGCACGTTCTCTTCATCATTGAGAAAGCTCTCGAGAGCTAAGGAATATTTGTTCCGGTTTAGAAAGGCGAGATCTCTTGGAGGTTTCGCCTTTTTTAGTCGACCAAACGGGCGCCAGGAAATAACGTCTCGAGTGTTTTTTCTCGAAAAGAAAAAATACCTCTGACCTTCCGGTGCACGAAGCCTCCAAACAATTCACCCAACAGACCAAAAGGCAAGGCGTAGTGAAGCACATCTTCCATCAGCACTCCCCCATTGTCAGGAGTAAAACGATGCATATGATGCCAGAATCGATATGGCCCGAAACGTTGCTCGTCTATAAAGTAGACCCCCTTTTCTTCATGCGTGATTTCGGTGACCCATTTCATGGGAATCCCGAAGAGCGGCTTAATCGTGTAGCAGATAATGTGACCACTAAATATTTTCTCACTGCCTCCAGAAAGAATCTTGAAGGACATGTCATTTGGAGTAATCCGATCTAAGTTTTCTGGAATACTGAAAAACTCCCATGCCTCCTCAGGTTTTAGAGGAAGCCATTGACGGGATTGGAGGCGATGCAATTTCATAAATCTCTAACGCATCAAATGCCGTATTGTTCAAAGTGGCTTTTGAAAATTGAAGTAAAAAAATGAAGCACCCGCCGTTGCAGATGCTTCACTACGATTCACAACTAGGTCCTCCAAGAAGTAATCTTCAATGACCTGAATCAAATATAAACTATTCAACATTTAATAACAATAATTAATAGACATTTAAATGGCTTCCGTCGTTGTTTTTAAACACCTGTTCAGGACCTGTCATTTTAGCCATTGAATGAAAATGTGTCCCTACTTTTGAACCATGTCCTCCAAGACAATTTTATGCGTTTCCCTCATTGCAGGAGCAGCTTTCTTTTCGGCTTTACCTACAACCAGTTGGAGTCAATCTGACCTTGCCTTTTGGGAGGAACAAACGGTCCAACGAATCAATTGTGCGGATTTTGAATCGTTCCAGAATCGGTTCCCTGCGTGGTACGATTCAAACGCTGTGCCCACTATCAAGGATTCCGTTCCGGAGCTAGACGCCTTGGAAACAGCTCTACAACCATGGGGTCAGGATCCTGAACTTGAAGATGCTTGTGTCCAATCTCTGCTCGAAGGAAACATGCTTCGACTGCAAATTTTGCATGCGATGCACGGTTTGTACGGCAAGGACATCGAACGCGCGTTGGCTATGAAAGAAATCCCCTCTTCATTTCAATGGATTCCAGTTCTCGCGTCGGCTTACAACCATGCTTTCAATGGTAGCAATGATCGCGCTGGACTGTGGGGATTGACACGTGCACAAGCTGAAAAAGAAAACATCGCCCGTTCCATTTACGTGGATGAGCGGATGCTTCCCCACGTATCTACTCGCGCCGCCATTGACATCTTGGACCGACTGCAGCGTCGATTTCCAATGAATCCTGAACGTGTCTTGGTTGGATTCATTCAAGGCATGCCCTTCGCTTCTCGTTGGAGTGGCAAGCCCGGGTATGACCAAGCTTTGGACGAATGGCTTTCATTTTATCGCGTTGTCGCTAGGTTTATGGTCAACTTGGATTCTCCTGAATTCGAATCTCAATGGGGAGAAGTGCTGACTGAATGGGAGTCCATTGCATGCCCTGGCGAATTCAACCGAACAGGTTTGAAAGCTGTTTTGAATATGACCGAGGACGTTCAAAAACAGCTTCTTCCCTGGTGGATCCATGAAACCATGCCGTGTGATACGTTCGACGAATTCCAGCCCTTTATGCCAAAAAACTGGTCAGAAACGTGGAATAACAACCTGGAGAACCTGGCCAATTGGGACGAGAATTCTGATTTAGAGTCACCTGTACCGCACACGACAACGGAATCGAAAAAACAGGTTGCTTCACCTTCGCGTTCTATCCCATGCACCGAACATGAGGTCAAAAAGGGTGATACATTGTATAACATCTCCAAGCGGTTTCCCGGGACAACCCCCGAACAAATCGCAGCAACAAACGGGATTGATACGGTCATTAGGATTGGCCAGACCCTGTGCATTCCGCAAGCGGAATGACACCGAAGGCTCACCCTGTAATCAAGACGTTGGGATTTATTTGCGCCGTGGTGCTGTTCATGGGGCTTTGGATGAATCGTCCCAACACTCCTACTTTTGACCTGCTTCCCTTTCCAAGATGGGACGACTTTCTGCACTCGACTCCTTCAGTTCTGCAACCCGAATCAATTGACACTTTACTTGTGGCTTATGACACCTACGTTCGTGTAGATACAAGTCAAGCTTTGAATGCGAGCACACATGACACCTTAACGGCGCAGATCGCATCGCTTATCCCACAAGACACTGCGTTAAAATTGTCCCTTCCTCCAGTGAAAAAAGGGACATTTGAGGCATCTTCCTATCCAAGACTACCTGCAAAAATATCCCTTCACCCCAACTTGCAACTGCAGGGATCACAGCGTGCTTTTGATCAGCTCGCTTTTCTGTTTAATCACTTGCACCTTCGAAGGAGTCAAGGTGCCCTGCATATTTTTCATTTTGGAGATTCTCAAATTGAAGGCGATCGAATCACGCGCTCCCTGCGCACTTCATGGCAAAAACGTTGGGGAGGTTATGGAATGGGATACCTCGCTCCTAAGCCTTTGGTAGCGCCGAATTCCATCACGCAAACAACCTCAGATGGGTGGGAGCGCCATGCTCGATTTGGCCGCAGAGATTCAACCATAAAACACCGACGATATGGAGTCCTCGCTTCTTTCGCGACCCATGCCCCTTCTTTGGAAACGGCCGAAACACCCTGGATTCGATTGGAGCCCCGGAAACATGCAGGCCAAAATGAACGGCAAGTGCATTCCGTCAAGATGCTGTTTGGACGTTCCGATTCAAATGCTCGCATGACATGCCAAGTGGACTCGATGCTGTTGGGTCCGTTCCTCATTCCAGCAGACAGTACGGGATCAGAATTGATTATTCCCATAGTTGCATTGACAGGCTCGAATGTTTTTGAATCGATTGAATTCAAGTTCGACGGCCCTATTCCTGAAGTTGATGCGATTGGAATGCTCCCCGATACAGGATTGGTTTTTCACAATGTTGCCATGCGCGGGTCATCAGGAACGTTGTTTCGACAATTGGACCGCACGCAATTTTCAGCGCAACTAAAATCGCAGGATGTTGGAATGATTCTGCTTCAGTTTGGCGGAAATGCGGTCCCATACATTGCAGACTCCGCAGCCGTCGAGCGCTATGGTGAGTGGTTCGCTTCTCAAATCAGACTATTTCAAAAGACACTTCCAAATGCCGCCATCGTCGTTATTGGCCCTTCTGACATGGCCACCAAGAAGGAGCAACACATGGTCACGTATCCCATGCTCGTCCCTGTGCGCAATGCGCTGCGTCGAGCCGCTTTGAATGAAGATGTTCTTTATTGGGATGTTTTCGATGTGATGGGTGGAGCGGGATCCATGGCGGCGTGGGTGGCCTCTGAGCCATCTCTTGCTAGCTCTGACCATGTTCACTTCACACGTAGGGGCGCAAAAAAGATCGCATCGCTCCTCTTGCAGAGTTTAGATACCGAATGGCTAGCCTGGAAACAATGGCACTCTGAAAACACACCTGCATTGTCAGCGCCATGACTTTTGGATGCCTATCCATTTTATGCGCACTGACCGGGGCATTCGAAACAGCCCCCATTTCGTTGCCCTCGGACTCCATCCCGTTGTCCTCGTCCCCCACATGGCACTTACCTCCTGATTGCGCCCCGCTTGAAGTCGTTTGGCACACTATGGACTCAATGCATCATGAAGGAGTCGGGACCCTTTCCTGCTTGTATATCGGTGGTTCGCATGTGCAATCGGGTTGGATCGGTCTCGGCTTAAGAAAACGATTTGAAGAGGCCTTTCCTATGAGCAATCAAACCAGAGGGTGGATGCTCCCTTACCGCATGGCTCAAACGGATACTCCTACCCATTTCAGGACAGAGTCCTCTGGAGAATGGTCAGGAATGCGTTGCGTTCAAAGTCGATACAAAGGGCCCTTTGGAAGCACTGGCGTCCGTGCACACACCGAAGACATCCAGGCCACATGGCAGCACGTTTCGCTTCGATCAGATTCTAGCTTACACGCAAGCAACACTATTGACGTCTGGGGACAAGCGACAGGCTGTATCCCTCATTGGCTCGGGAGTGAAACGCTACTTCATAGAGATACCCTTGCGAACGGGAGCGGTTGGAGATTTCTATTTGACCAGGAGGTGGATACGGTTCGGTTCGGGATTGAACGTTTCGGGAAAAGCACGATTGCCTTCGATTTGTTCGCGACTGTTCACGTACCGACACCCCGAAAAAAAGCACAATTCACGCTCTATGAGTGGGGAAACAATGGGGCAAAAGTTTCGAGCGCGATGCGCTGCGAACGCTGGGAAACAGAATGGCCTGCTCTCAACTTGGACCTCATCTTCATTGGACTTGGAATCAACGACATTCATTCCGCCGGGAAAACATGGAACGAAGAACGATTCGAGGTCGAATATGACGCCATGGTCCAGCGCATTCAAATTGCCGCGCCCAATGCGACGCTGATTTTACTGAGCAACACCGACTCCATGCGAAAGGGCCAGTCCATGGCAAAACAAGCGCAGCGGATGCACGCAATCCAGCAGCAAATTGCCGCCCGACATCAGTGCGTAACCTTCGATTTAGGACGGGCTATGGGTTCTCCCGGCTGCATTGAGGACTGGCATCAAAGAGGTTGGGCTCAACCCGATCGGATTCACTTCACGCCTCGAGGCTATGACGCATTGGCTGAAATCCTATTTTCATCTTGGATTGCTGCCCACAAATCGTGGCGAACGTCTCATCCTGTGCCATCTTCGCACGAACGATGATGGATTGGATTCTCTTTGACGCCAATGAACCGCTCACGTTCATGCGAGGAGCCTTTTGGGGCTTTTTCTTGTTCGTGTTGGCCGGTTTTGCGATTCTAGAAAAAAGAAGGGCCCTGCGCAACGCCTTTTTGTTTGCAGTAAGTTTGTTCTTCTACTGGAAAACGAGCGGCTCCTTTGTCCTCATCCTTTTATTTTCGACCGTTTCCGATTGGTGGATTGGACATCGGATCCATGCGTCCGATGGAGCAACCCGAAAAGCCTGGCTCGCCTGGAGCATCGCGATCAACCTGGTCATTCTCTTTTATTTCAAGTACGCCTATTTTCTCGCGGACAGTATCAGCCCGCTACTAGGAACGCATTGGAACCCCCAGCATGTTATTGGAGGGTTAGCCAATTCCTCGTTCGGAACAAGTTTCCGTGTAGATCGCATTTTACTTCCCGTTGGTATTTCGTTCTATACGTTTCAAACCATGTCATACGCGCTGGACGTATACCGAAACGATGTCAAACCGGTTAAAAGCTTGGTTGATTTCGGATTCTTTGTGTGCTTCTTTCCGCAACTTGTGGCGGGTCCCATTGTCAGAGCCAAGGATTTCATTCCTCAAATTCATCGCCCGTACGCACTGACTCACGCCGGTTTTGGAATGGCCCTATTCTGGATCCTCAATGGGCTGATCAAAAAGGTTTGGTTGGCAGACTATGTTGCTACCAACCTCGTCGACCGTGTTTTTGCCAATCCTGAAAGCTATTCTGGATTGGAGAACCTATTGGGACTCTATGGATACAGCCTTCAAGTATACGGGGACTTTAGTGGCTATACCGATATGGCGATTGGGGTCGCCTTGCTCATGGGATTTCATCTACCTACCAATTTCAATTCCCCTTACAAAGCCCGCAACCTCGGTGAGTTTTGGAAGCGATGGCACATGAGCCTTTCGAGTTGGTTAAAAGATTACCTGTACATCCCCATGGGCGGCAATCGCAATGCCTCTGCGTTTACATGGATAAGTGGTGGAATCTTTTTACTCTTTCTCATCCTGCTCTCTCCTTCATTCGGATGGATTCTTGTCGGAAGCGGATTACTCTTGCTTTTTTTGGCTTTGGCATGGGCTTTCCCTGGAGTTCAGAAGAGCATCTCAACCAACATCAACTTGCTAATGACCATGATGATTGGAGGGTTGTGGCACGGTGCAAGCTGGAATTTTGTGCTGTGGGGAGCCCTCAATGGAGTCGGTCTGATTTTTTACAAATACTGGAAGCGCATCAGTCCATGGGAAATTAAAAACCGCTGGTGGAAGCACCTCATCGGCATCCTCCTGACCTTTCACTTCATCACCTTTACGCGCGTTTGGTTTCGAACGGGATCTCAAACACGATGGGAGGACATCGGCAGTCCCCATGACTTGTGGCATGAATGGTTTTCTGCAAATAGCATGCTCCATCAATTGACGCAAGGTTTAGGCGGAACACCGTTCTTTGATGTGATATGGGGCTACCGGAGCGTGTTGGCCGTTATGGCCTTGGGGTATGCCATTCACATGGTCCCTGAATCTTGGAAAAAAACGTATCGAAACAGATTTAGCCAATCCCCCTTGTTCGTTCAATGGTTGATTGCGATCGGCGTTATCGGACTTGTCTGGGCTGGAATGAGTGCTGAAATGCAGCCGTTCATTTACTTCCAGTTTTGAGTCACATCAGCAGCTCAAACTCATTTATTCAACCACCTCGACTTCCTGATATGCGCTACACGACTCAGTGTTGGCACATGAAGTAAGGAACACGACAAACGTCAGCACTCCTAAGAATACGACGATGGCTTGTTGAAGGCGGATTTGATTGATCTTTTGAGAATACATGGTAGCTTCTTTGCTTCGGTCTAAACAACGTCTAGATATCAAACTTAGTACATCCGAATCAAACTACCTTCGCACTCCATTCACACACCGTTCATTCATCCCATGCTTTTCCGAACGAAATCACTACTGATCATGACGTTGGCCTGCATGGTCAGCTTTCAACTTTTCTTTTTTTGGAACGAATTTTTAACAGACTGGACTCCGATGTGGATTCAAGCTATTGAAACGAGCATGGATGACGTACGCGGAGCAATCATGCTGATTCAGCTGTTTGGGATTGCCGTTCTGTTTATCGACTATGTCACCCGATTCGATGAAATCAAACGCCAATTTTGGCAAGGCCTCGCGGTTGGAACCTGCATGATTGGATGGCTATTTCAAATCTTCGTCTATTTCTTAGACAGTGCCTATCTCGTCTAAATCAATCCCACTGGTATTGATAATCGCTCTCATTCAATTTTGAAGGAAGGCCTCGAAACAGCTCGAACCGCTGCTGTATAAAGCGAATAAACTCATACTGCGTCCAAGTCTGCAATAGCTCGTCTCCAGGATCACTGAATGCAATGAAGGCGTCAAACTCAGTTTGATTCAATGAGATGATATCGTAGTCTACGTATTTGATGAACAACTCGCGCAACAGGTCATGCCTGCGATCGTCGTTTTCCATTTCCGCAACGAGACGCTTGCTGCGCTCATCACGATTCAAAGCTTCGTACAAAAATGTGATGGGGCTCGCAAAGGCGTCCACCTTGGATATGCGATAATCCTCTTCATTGTACCCCAATGCTTCAATGTCACGAAGAATCTCCCTCAATTCTCTAGGGGCCACCACTTCTGCAATCCCCACGGACACCTGTAGTCGACGTAAACGGACTTCCAAATCCCACTGTTTCCCTGACGAAGGTGCCACCTTCTCGACTGTGTGAAATCCAATCGCTCCAAATGCGAGTGTATCTCCGGGACAAACAGCCAGTAAAAAAGTTCCCAAATAATCGACAAACTGTCCTCCACCCATGCGTGATCGATTCACGACCATCGCTACGGGAATGTGATGACCTGTCACATCAGTAACAGATCCTGAAACAACGATTAGGCTGTCACATCGCTGTGATAGCGGATTTTCCTGTGAAAAAGTATGGAAACAAAAGAGGCATTGCGTAAAACTCCACAATAGGAGTCGCATAACTGTACTCGACATGTCCGCAATATACTCTTGGCATCGTGTTACCTTCGAATCATGGCGCAAAATGCGGGCCCAAAAAAATCCAACAAAGACGAGCGTTCGTCCTCCCTTGAAGCAAGGGAGCAGGCTAAGGCGAGAATTTCAAAAGCTCATCAGGCTCCCCATGCAATCAAACAATGGGCAGATGAAATCCAAAATGGTAGTCGAAAGGCCCTTGGACAAGCCATTACGCTTGCAGAAAGCAGTCTCGCAAAAGACCGAGATAGATTAGAAACACTATTGGATCATGTGCAATCTCCCGAGCGAAGCCAGAAAAGTTGGCGCTTAGGAATCACGGGAGTCCCTGGCGTTGGAAAAAGCACCTTTATCGAATCGTTCGGAGCGGCATGGATTGACCAAGGTCATCGGGTTGCGGTCTTGGCTGTCGACCCTTCTAGTGAGCGTTCGAAAGGAAGCCTTCTCGGGGATCAAACGCGCATGGAAACCTTGACCAAAAATCCGAAGGCATTCATTCGCCCCAGTCCAACGGCTCAAACGTTGGGCGGAGTTGCTCGGGCTACCCATGAGTCGATCTTACTTTGTGAGGCCGCTGGGTTTGATCGAATTCTCGTTGAAACTGTTGGGGTTGGTCAATCTGAAACGGCCGTCCGTCAACTGACTGACGCCTTTATTTTACTGATGTTACCGGGTGCGGGGGATGACTTACAAGGAATTAAGCGGGGCATTATGGAAATGGCTGATTTGATTTTAGTCAATAAATGTGATGGCCCCGCTGCGCAGCAAGCAAAATTAGCGGCTTCTCAATACGCTCAGGCGGTCCATCTGTTTCCGCCGACTGAAGGTGGTCATACCGTTCATGCGCAAACCATCAGCGCCTTGGAACAAACGGGGATTTCTGAAACCTGTAACTCGATTGAAGACTTGATGCTTCTATGGAGTTCAAATGGGTGGTTTGAGGGGCAGCGTTCTCAGCAGTCCATTCGGCAATTCAATGACCATGTGCGTTCATTGCTCTTTGAAAACACGCAATTGTCTCCGCATCAAACGGGCGCATGGAAACACTTGCAAACTCAGGTTCAACAGCAGCAAATTAGCGCATTTGCAGCGGCCCGAAAATGGATGAATCCCCTAGCTTCGCAAACATGACGGGTTGGACGATCGGTTGGGCAGCACTTGGGTT
>CAJWIF010000014.1 GCA_913041135.1 uncultured Flavobacteriales bacterium | reverse complement strand
TAATCAAGGAAATATTAGAAACACTTGAAAGTCCTCGAACCACCGCTTTTCCTTTGGGCTTTGACACGATTAAAGTTCCGGGATGCGTTGATTCAAAGGTGCTCCTGACAATCAACGGAATTCCGGCTTCTTTCAACGGAGCTATGGTTGGATGGTAAATCACCTTTGCCCCAAAATGGCACAATTCCATGGCCTCTTCATAACTCATGGTATCGATAATGCGCGCAGCAGAAACAATGCGAGGATCTGCAGTTAGCATGCCCGGTACATCCGTAGATTTCTCCATGCAATTGGCCTGGACAGCCCGTGCAATCAATGACGCTGTGTAATCACTCCCTCCTCGTCCCAACGTCGTTGTAGAACCATCTGGCCCCGAGCCAATGAACCCTTCCGTGATTAAAACATCAAAATTCAGGTCTGATTCAACACCTTGAACGATGGCCGGCAAGCTTGTATCCAGTTGAACGTGAGCATTTCCATGCTGTCCATCCGTGGAAATCCAATTCCGGGCATCCACACGTCGAATAGATAGCCCACGGTGGCTTAGATAGGCGCTTACCATGGCGACAGCGATGCGCTCCCCAAATGAGGCCATGTGGTCAGAACTCTTGGGACTCAATTCACCCAATAAATTCAATCCACGACAAAATTCTTCGAGTTCATCAAACATCTGAAGAAGCTCCTGCTGCACAAATGGAGCGTGCTCATCCAGCGCAAGTTTTTGACACACCTCTAAATGACGCGTTCGAATGGCCGCTAAGGGTTCATGAAAAAGCGCTTGTCCTGATGCCGCCGCTGCGCCAAGCTGAAGCAAGGCATTCGTTATTCCACCCATTGCTGAACAAACAACAATTCTTTGGACACCTTTCCGTTCAATGAGCACATCACCAACGCGCTGCATAGCCGTCGATGTCGCCAGGGAACTTCCACCAAATTTGAGCACCTCTATATCCATAGTCAGAATAATGATTCTCTTGGATTCTGAACATTACAGAAAACCCAATTAAGAACGTTTATCTCCTTACGAAAATTCAGTCCAATGGTTTCAGAAAATCATCTCAAGCGTTATCCGGGGTGAATTTACCGATGACTTCTTCGCTCACGCCAGTATTGGAGAATCCCCCATCATGAAACAGGTTTTGCATGGTTACAAAGCGGGTCAAATCACTGAATAGGGTCACGCAATAGTCGGCACAAGCCAACCCGTCGGCATTGCCCAAAGGACTCATGGACTCGCTATACGCGATGAATTCATCAAATCCTTTCACGCCACTTCCTGCAGTCGTAATGGTCGGACTTTGGCTCACCGTGTTGATGCGCACTTTCTTGGCAACGCCATAGTGGTATCCGAAGCTACGGGTGATGCTTTCCAACAAGCTCTTGGCGTCGGCCATGTCCCCATAGTCAGGAAAAATTCGCTGTGCCGCGATGTAGGTCAATGCGA
Source organism: uncultured Flavobacteriales bacterium (assembly GCA_913041135.1). Classification (GTDB taxonomy): domain Bacteria; phylum Bacteroidota; class Bacteroidia; order Flavobacteriales_D; family Sanyastnellaceae; genus UA16. The sequence goes on along the minus strand of CAJWIF010000014.1, from coordinate 29,927 downwards.
CCACACTCCCCCAATCACTGATGGCGTCCATCTTTTTCGCGACAGCCAACGTCTTGTGCAAACTAATCGCACTCACATCCAAAGTCGTCTGAAGCCAATTGTAATTGATGTCCGTATAGTGTTTACCCTTGCGCACATTGGGACTCATACCGATGGAGTGTAAGACAAAATCAACTTGGCCACCAAAGTGCTCCATCGCACCTTCGAACAAACCGGTGAGGTCTTCCACGCTTGTCGCATCCGCAGGGAACACCGGAGCATTTCCAACGATTTTTGAAAGCTCGTGAATCTCTCCCATTCGCATCGCTACAGGAGCATTGGTCAAAACCAATTCTGCCCCTTGCGCATGCGCCTGGATCGCTGTTTTCCAAGCAATCGATTGATCATTCAATGCACCAAACACGATGCCTTTCTTCCCTTTCAATAAATTCTCAGCCATAGTAAGTGGATTGCAAATAAGCCGCAAACGTAGGGAGGATTTTTGAATCCTCCATTGTTCCCGTGCTCTATTCAGATGGCATGATCTTCTGAGGGTTCAAAATGCCCTTGGGATCGAAGACGCGTTTTATGCCATGCATCAATTCAAGGTGGCGCGGTGAAAAGGCTACATCCATGTATGGCCGTTGAACCCATCCGATACCGTGCTCTCCGCTCAATGTCCCTCCCATGTCTACCACAGACTCAAATATCAATCGAATGGCAACAGGGAGTTCTTCACTCCAAGCAGCATCCGAAAGTCCACCTTTCAAGATATTGACATGGAGGTTTCCATCTCCTGCATGGCCGTAACACACACTTTCAAACCCGAATTTTTTCCCAATCGCTTTTACTGCAAGTAACAATTCTGGCAATTTAGCGCGGGGTACTACAGTGTCTTCTTCCTTATATACGCTTGCCGCTTTGACCGCCTCTCCGACTCTCCGCCTCAAAAACCACAACTTTTCTTGTGCTGCTGCATCATCCGCGAAAAGAGGATCCTTTGCTCCACAAGACTCCAATACCGGTAAGATTGATTCCATTTGAGGAAGCAAATCATCGGAGCGAAATGCATCCACCTCTATCAGCAAATGGGCTTGAACATCCTCATCAATCTTAAGAGAAAAGTCTCCCGTAAACTCTTGAGCCAATGCAATTGCTGATCGCTCCATAAACTCCATTGCAGAGGGCTGAATTCCTGCTTGGAAAATTGCAGAAACGGCCTCACAAGCCTTCTCAGCACTTGAAAAAGGCACCAGCAATAGTGCTTTGAACATAGGCAATGGCAACAATTTTAACGTGGCCTCAGTGATGATTCCCAACGTGCCCTCGCTTCCAACCATCAGCTGGGTCAAATTGTATCCCGTGCTGTTTTTCAAGGTGTTTGCCCCCGTTCGAATAACGGATCCATCGGCCAGCACCACCTCCAAATTGAGGACCCAATCCTTGGTGACACCGTACTTAACAGCCCTCGGTCCACCGCTGTTTTCTGCGATGTTGCCTCCGATGGAACAGGAGCCCTTTGACGCTGGATCAACGGCATAAAACAGGCCCTTTTCGGCGACGGCATCTTGCAAACGCTCCACAATTGCTCCCGGCTGTACACGCACTTGCAAATTCCGTTCATCTACCTCCAAAATGGAATTCATGCGACGCATGGAGAGGGCAATTCCTCCCTCAACGGCCAAGGCCCCTCCGCTGAGCCCCGTGCGCGCGCCTGACGCTGTGACTGGTATTGCATGAGCGGAAGCCCATTGCATTAACGCAGACACCTCGTCAGTGGTCGTTGGTTCAACAACAACATCTGGAGGAAAGTGCAAGTCCTCTGTTTCATCCCGGCTTTCCCGTTGAATGGAATCCGCATCACTGAGGATTTTCATGCCTGATGGCATGGCTTTTTTTAAACCAATGATCCAATCGCTACTCATGCTCCAAACATAATTCATGGCAGCGGAATATTACACCGGTCGAGCACTTGCTATCTTGTGCCCTACAACAACGCCTGACGACATGACTTTTTCTCCTCTTTTCCGGATTGTGAAACCACTGGTGGTTTGCGGTTACCTGTTATTTACTGCTGCACCTGTCCTATCACAGGACCTCCCTTTTCAATTGTTCACCAACGATCTTATTTGGTATAGTGGCGAATTCCGCAGCGAACGCGTGGGAGGCATTCGGTCTATGGACGATGGCAAGCATTACACGAGCCTTGAGAATAGCAAATGGGGCAGCACGATTGTGAAGTATGCCTACAAGACTGGAGAAGCGGTTGACACCTTGGCCACGAGCGTTTCCGTTTTCGGAGATTCCGAACAATCTTTTGATGGGTACGAATTTTCGTCGAATGAACGCGCCATCTTAATCTCGACTGAAACAGAAGGCATTTATCGGCATTCGTTTTCAGCCAATTTTCATGTTCATGATTTGTCGAATAACATAACTCAACCTCTATCTGACTTCTCTTTGGGAAAACAACGTTTAGCAGTCTTCAGCCCCAATGCCAATCAGGTTGCATTCATGCGCAACAACAATGTTTTCATCGCTGACATTGCCAACGGGATTGAAACCGAGGTAACCACCGATGGCGTCGTGAATGAAATCATCAATGGAGCGACCGATTGGGTGTACGAAGAAGAATTTGGAGATGACAATGGCCTCTTTTGGTCTCCCGACGGGAAATTTCTGGCCTTCTATCGATTTGACGAGACGGCCGTAAGAGAATTCTCAATGCCTGTATACGGTCAATTGTATCCTGAACCCGTTGTGTTTAAATACCCCAAAGCAGGAGAAATCAACGCGGAAGTTTCTGTCCTTGTTCATGACGTGGCAGGGAATGTCAATGTTCCAGTCGTACTTCCAAAAACAGAATACATCCCACGGATCAAATGGGGCGCTGACAACAAGCAGCTGATTTTAATGACCATGAACCGCCATCAAAACATCTTGAATCTGGTGATGGCGAACTGTGAGGACATGGAAGGCAACGAGCTCACCACACAGAGCATTTGGGAGGAGCAGTCCTCGACCTACATCGACCTGAACGATGACATTCGGTTTCTTCAAGATGGCGAATCCTTTGTAATGGCAAGCGAACGGGATGGCTACAACCATTTGTATCTTTTTTCGACTGACCCCGCTCAACCTCCTGTTCAGTTGACTTCAGGAAACTGGGATGTTTTGGAAGTGTATGGCGTCGATGAACAACGAGAGCAGGTGTATTTCACCAGTAGCGTTCAAGGAGCGACACAGACCCACATCGGTCGCGTTTCGTTTGGTGGCAACATGGAGGTCGTCGATGAGACAGCCGGCACACACAGCGCATCCTATTCCAATTCGTTTGACTACTCAATCCATGTCCATAACGATGCCAACACTCCCCCTGTGTATACGCTGCGGAATCGGAAAGGCAACGTGGTTCGCTCACTCAAAGACAATGCAGGGTTGGCTCAAAAAATGAAAGACTACTATGCCCAGCCAAAATCATTTTTCTCTTTTGATAATCGTGCTGGAGATGAGTTGAACGCTTGGATGATCACCCCTCCCGGCTTTTCAGAGGACAAGGAGTACCCGGTCTACGTCGCGATCTATGGCGGACCTGGGGTCAACACCGTGGAAGATGCATGGGGCGGTGCGAATTACTATTGGCATCAAATGCTCGCACAGAATGGCTACATCGTTGTGAGCTGCGACCCACGTGGCACTCCCAAGCGCGGAAAAGCGTTTAAGCACAGTACCTACAAAGAATTGGGCAAGCTTGAAACAGAAGACTTCATTGACTTTGGCAAGCACCTCCAAGGACTGTCCTACGTCGCTTCTGATCGCATTGGCATCCAAGGATGGAGCTACGGAGGGTTTATGACGTTGCTGTGCATGACAAAGGGCTCCGATGTCTTTGCGGCAGGGATCTCAGTCGCACCTGTGACCAACTGGCGCTATTACGATTCCATTTATACGGAACGGTTCATGCAAACTCCTGAAGAAAACGCAACCGGGTATGATGACAATAGCCCTGTCAATCATGCGGAAAAGCTTACCGGCCCCTTGCTCCTGGTTCACGGCTCAGCTGACGACAACGTGCATTATCAGAACTCCATGGAAATGGTCAATGCATTGGTATCCGCCAACAAGGACTTTGACTTCTTCGCGTATCCCGATCGCAATCACGGTATTTACGGTGGAAACACACGACTGCACCTTTTCAACATGATGATGGACTTTGTGCAAGAGAACTTCTAAAGGCGGAACGCTTTAAACAACACAAAACGGGGTGACTCTGCAATTGCAAAGTCACCCCGTTTTTTATTGGGATTGGTTTCGTTACACCACTGCCGTTTCCTCATCCTCGACGCCGTGCGTTAACGCTTCAAGTCTAGGTCGAAGCAATAACACAAGCAGACCAAGCCCCACACTGGTAACTGCAATGCCTGTGAAGATGGTGAATTCTCCTAAGCTTGATGACCACTCGCCTAGAAGCCCAGCGAGTTTGCTGCCAAAGCCGGTCATGGCAAAGTAGATTCCCATCATGATCGAAGCGTATTTGACCGGTGCAAGCTTCGTCACGAAAGACAAGGCTACTGGAGACAAGCAAAGCTCTCCAATCGTATGGAAGAGGTAGGCAAAAACCAACCAGTACATCGCTGAGCTTCCACTCGCCTCATACTGAGCCGTCGCTCCTGTCATGAAGAAGAAGCCTATTCCCATAATGATCAAACCGACAATCATCTTAAACAAGGACGTTGAAACCTTGCCTTTGAGCTTTCTATTGGCCCAAAACAAAGCAACCGTTGTTCCAAAGAATATGATGAACATGGCATTGATGGACTGGAACCATGAAGCTGGCACTGTCCAATCACCAATCAATCGATCGGTCTTCTCCATCGTATAGATGTTCATCAGACCTCCCGCCTGTTCAAAGGCTCCCCAGAAAACAATCACGAGAAGGAATGAAATCAACAGAACAACGACGCGGTCAATCTCAATTTTCGTCAGAGGCGCCTTCATCACCTCTTTGTTGTCTTTCGAATCTCCCAAGAAGTTCCCTACCTCACTGAGGTATTTCAGGCCCCATACATACTGCAACAAGCCCAAGCCCATGCCGATGCCTGCGAGACCAAACCCGTAGTGCCAGCCATACACCTCTCCGACATACCCAACGACCAAGCTCGATATGAACGCACCCAAATTAATTCCGATGTAGAAAATCGTAAAGCCTTTATCTCTTCGGATATCGCCCTGCTTGTAGAGTCCCCCAACCATGGTTGAAATGTTAGGCTTGAGCATACCGCAACCCAAAACTATAAATACCAGGCCAGTGTAGAAAGCCCACATCTGCTCAATTGCAAGTGTACTGTGACCGATTGCAAGGAGCACTCCACCGACGAGCACTGATTTCTTTTGACCCAATAATTTGTCGGCGATGTACCCGCCAGGAACGGACATGACGTAGACCATCATCGTGTACCATCCGTATAAAGCCAGCGCGTCGCCATTGGACCATGCCAATCCAGGATTACCTCCTGTTGACTCCGATACCAAATACAAAACGAGGATTGCCCGCATACCATAGTAGGAAAAACGTTCCCACATTTCTGTGAAAAACAAAACGAAAAGACCTGCTGGGTGACCAAACAGCTCTCTTTGGGGAGCATTCAATGCTGATGACGACATCTTTATTCTTTATTAAGTACTGCGCAAAATACAACTCCGCATGCAATTCCAACATTCGAGTTTTTGAATTTACACAGGACACCTCCATCCACGCAGCACCCAATCTGTTTTAAAGAACAGGTTATGCGATTCAAGCAGACCCGATCATTCGTTACGCTGTGAAGCTCGATTTCTTAGCAGATGATTCATAAAGACTGCTAAGGCAGCAGCAGGAGCGCGTTTCTTTTGCGATATTGCAGGAAAATTAGGTCCATGCGAACGTTTTATACCCTGCTACTTACCATCTCTCTCGGTTTATTGACCCAAACTCTTGCCTTTGCACAGTCAGAAGTCAATTGGATGAGTTTGGAAGAGGCTGTTGTCGCCCAGAAAAACGAGCCACGCAAAATTGTCATGGATGTGTATACCCAGTGGTGTGGACCGTGTAAAATGATGATGGCCAATACCTTTACCAATCCGCAGGTAATCGCTTACTTGAATGCCAATTATTACGCGGTAAAATTTGATGCAGAGTCGAAAGATCCGATCAACTTCAAAGGGCAAACCTTTGAGAACCCCGGATACAAGGAAGGCGTTCGTGGACGGAATAGCACACATCAGCTCTCACGAGAATTGAGAGTCAATGCCTATCCAACGTTGGTTTATTTCGATGAGAAGGCTGAGGTCATTGCTCCTATTTCTGGCTACAAAAATCCCGGTCAACTTGAAATGTATTTGAAATTCTTCTCGCAGCATTTCACTCCCGGCGTACAACAGCAGGAATGGGAAGAATTTCGTGACACCTTTGTCCCCACGTTCCGTTAACTGGAACTCGCTATTACAATAGCAAACGGCGAATCGTTTTTACCGTGCGCGAACGAGTATATTTGCCCCAAGTCCTTTCGGACTGTACGGAATTGAACATTGAAAACAAGCATCGCGTCACAAAATGAGTGAGACTGCACGACTAATACTGGATGGTAAGGAATACGAATTCCCTGTCATTACCGGTTCTGAAAATGAAAAGGCCATTGATATCTCAAAACTGAGAGCAACCACCGGCTACATCACGCTCGATTATGGTTTTAAGAACACCGGGTCGACTCAAAGTGCAATCACCTATCTCGATGGCGAAAATGGGATTTTACGCTATCGAGGCTACACCATTGAAGAGCTTGCCGAAAAGGCGTCATTTTTAGAAGTATCCTTCCTTTTAATTTATGGTGAGCTGCCAAATCAAAAGGAACTCAATTATTTTCAAGAAAGCATTACGCACCACACGTTGGTGAATGAGAACATGAAACGTTCATTTGAAGCGTTTCCTCCGGGGGCGCATCCAATGGGCATGTTGAGTTCCATGATCTCCAGCTTGAGTACCTTTTACAAGGATTCCCAAAATCCCAACCGTTCCATTGAAGACATTGAGAAGACCATTCATCGTCTGATTGCGAAGCTTCCAACGTTAGCGGCTCAAGCTTACAAGCACAACATGGGCCATCCTACAGTTTACCCATCCAATGATTTGGGTTACTGCGGCAACTTCTTGACAATGATGTTCTCATTGCCATCTGAAGACTACAAAGTTGACCCTGTCGTAGAGAGCGCATTGAACAAATTATTGATTCTGCATGCAGACCACGAACAAAACTGTTCTGCCTCTACCGTGAGAATTGTTGGTTCATCTCAAGCGAACTTATACAGCTCAATCTCTGCTGGAATTGCCGCTTTATGGGGACCTCTCCATGGCGGTGCTAACCAAGCGGTTATTGAGATGTTAGAGTCCATCAAAAATGACGGTGGCGATTTCCAAAAATGGATTGACAAAGCGAAAGACAAAACGGACTCATTCCGTTTGATGGGCTTTGGTCACAGGGTCTACAAGAATTTCGATCCACGCGCCAAGATTATCAAGAAAGCAGCGGATGATGTACTCGATAAATTGGGTGTGAATGACCCCGTGCTCGACATTGCCAAGAAATTGGAAGAAGTTGCATTGAATGATCCGTATTTCGTCGAACGAGGATTGTACCCCAATGTGGATTTCTACTCAGGAATTATCTACCGTGCACTGAACATTCCAACGGACATGTTCACCGTGATGTTCGCTTTGGGACGCTTGCCAGGTTGGATTGCTCAGTGGAAAGAAATGCACGAAAATGGTGAGCCGATTGGCCGCCCCAGACAGGTGTATACTGGAGCTACTGAACGGTCATATGCGCCGATAACATCGCGTGACTAATTGGCTTTGATATGACGGAATTCGCACCCACCCCTTTTGTGCGTACCGAAACGCATGACGGCGTTTTTACCATTACTTTTTTCCATCCGCAAAGCAATGCGCTGCCTCGGAAAATTTTAGGAGAACTCGCCCAAGCGATTCTCAAGGCTTCTGAAAATCCTGAAAATCGGGTCGTAGTGATCAAGTCAGCAGGCGAAAGGGCTTTCTGTGCAGGCGCAAGTTTTGACGAATTGGTTGCAATTGAAACTGCCGAACAGGGAGAACATTTCTTCAGTGGATTCAGCGACGTCATTCTTGCCATCCGCTCCTGCCCTCTTTTGGTCATTTGCCGCGTTCAAGGCAAAGCCGTTGGCGGAGGCGTCGGCTTGGCCGCAGCAGCAGACTATTCAATGGCCACTCAACACGCCGCTCTAAAGTTATCTGAGTTGGCCATTGGAATTGGACCCTTTGTCGTTGGGCCCGCAGTTGAAAGAAAGCTCGGAACCGCAGCGTTCTCATCGCTTGCTATTGATGCAGCATCTTGGCGAACGGCCGAATGGGGATTGCAGAATGGCCTGTACGCTCAACTTTTCAATACCCCCGAAGAACTTGACGCTGGTGTTGACGAATTGGCTTCGCGATTAGCAAGCAGCAGTCCCGCAGCCATGGCATCACTGAAGAAAGTGTTCTGGCAAGGAACAGACCATTGGGAGCAGCTCTTGGCTGATCGAGCCGGCGTTTCCGGTGCGCTGGTCTTGAGTGAGTTTACACGGGAGGCGATCGCTGCGTTTAAGAAGCGATAAACCACCTTAACGAAGACGCCGTCGTTTTCTTTTCGATTTATGATACAAAAAAAGGCCCGCAATTGCGGGCCTTTTCAATTCCGTATGTTCTTTCTAGATCACTGAATAATCACCTGCTCCATAGCACGCTTCATTCCTGATCTCACCATGACGTTGTAAATGCCACCAGCATATGTAGAGACATCCAATCGAATATTTTGATTCGAACCTTGAATGTCTTGGTTGTACACCATTCTACCCGTGGCATCATAAATGGAAACCTCGACCATTCCTGACCATGAAGAAGAGGCAATCCAAAGCTCACTCGTCGCTGGATTTGGATACGCTTCCATGGGGAAGGTCATCAATTCTATAACACTGATCACAACCTCCATTTCAATATCCAACGTTGTCACACACCCGTTAGAATCCGTCACTGTTACCGTGTACGCACCACCCGTTCCTGCAATGTCTTCATCCTCACTGGTGAAGCCATCAGGACCGGTCCACCCAATGATGTAGTCAGGAGTTCCTCCAGAAACCGTAATGGAAATGGATCCTCCAGCTCCTTCGACATCATTGATGACTTCATCAACCGCAATCACGATGTCACAGAAATAACAGCTACCGTCGTCATCCGTAGCGTCTGCATTGTAATTCTCAGCTTCGGGATCAGTGCAACCTGCTACCTCAAGTTCATCACAAATACCATCGCCGTCCGCATCATTCAAGCAGTTTCCATCGCAATCGTAGTTCGCTTCTGCAAAGGTGCAAGAACCGTCATCATCCGTTGCTGCCTCATTGTAGTTGCAAGCTGTCATATCCGTACATCCTGCTACTTCCAATTCATCACAGACACCGTCCATATCTGCGTCGTTTAGGCAGTTGCCGTCACAATCGTAGTTCGCCTCGGCAAAGGTGCAAGAGCCGTCATCTTCTGTGGCTTCAGCGCTGTAGTTACATGCTAGTTCATCTTCGCAACCTAGGATCTCAAATTCGTCACACACCCCGTCCATGTCGGCATCAGCTAAGCACACCCCATCACAGTCGTAACCGATTTCAGCATAGGTACAAGAACCATCATCGTCCGTTGCCTCTGCATTGTAATTGCAAGCCATCATGTCTGTGCAATCCGAAACTTCAAATTCGTCACACACACCGTCGCCATCTGCGTCCGAGAGACAAACGCCGTCACAGTCATAACCCTCATTAGCAAAGACGCAGGAGCCATCGTCATCCGTGGCTTCCATAGTGTAATTGCATGCATCCATATTCTGGCAACCCGTGACTTCGAATTCATCGCATACTCCGTCACCGTCAAAATCTTCAAGACAGTTCCCGTTGCAATCATAACCACTTTCTGCAAACGTGCAAGAGCCGTCATCATCCGAAGCCATTTCATTGAAGTTACAGGCCATCATCTCTGTACAGCCTGCTATTTCAAATTCATCACAAACGCCATCCATGTCCGCATCATTCAGACAATCCCCATTGCAATCATATCCGGCAAATGGAAATTCACAAGAACCATCATCCTCTGTGGCCAATACGTCAAAATTGCAGGCCATCTCATCTGTACAACCATAGACATTGTAATCACAACTTCCGTCATCATAGTCAGCTGAATCGTCGTAGTTCGATGCCGCAGGGTCAGTGCATCCACACGCATTGTCCTCTACACTCGGGTTGTATGTTCCAGGTCCATCAAAATCGAAACTTGAGCGGATATCCTCCGAGCCGATTCCATTTTCAAACACTTGGATGTGCGCTGTACCAGAGAATGTGCCTGAAGTGGTGAGCTGCATGAACAACACACGGTTATTCACTGCATCGGGTAGGCCATTTGGCGAACCATTCAAGACAAACCACGCACCGCCGGTTTCATCGTTCATCAAAATATCAGCTCCGTCACTCTCTGACCCGGACTGAAATGAATTGACCCAAGGTTGAACAGTGCTTTCCACCGTACTAATGCCCACTTCAGAACCAACGGGTGTGGAGTCAATTCCAATGGTCACCCAGCTGTCTGCTTCCAATTCCGGAAAGAAAGACAAGAATGCGGGATTGACATTATCTGCTGTAGCTCCACCATATATGCTGTTGTAGAAACCGTCTGAGGTTTCTAGAATAAATGGATTCTCGTTGTTTCCATACACAGAACTCAAAAAATCATCCTCATTCACCATGTTCGCATAGAACCGGTACGTAACGGTTCCTGCAATAATCTCAGAAGCATATTCCTCAATGGTCATGGTATATTGAATCCCGGGCAACAAACCTCCTGAGTTTCCACAAGAGCAGTAATCACAAGAACCATCTTCGTCTGACGCTTCACTGTTGTAGTTGCAAGCCACTACATCCTGGCAACCCGCTACTTCAAATTCATCGCACACACCGTCACTGTCTGTATCGACAAGACAGTTGCCATCACAGTCGAGGTTCGCTCCCGCATACGTGCAAGAGCCATCCGGGGCATTTGCTGCTGCATCATAATTGCATGCTTCCACATCCGTGCACCCCAGGAATTCGCAACTGCCGTTATCAATGGTCGCCTCTGGATCGTAGTTGTCGGCGTTTTCATCTGTACAGCCAATGCAGGAAGAATACTCACAAGTGCCATCTTCGTAAGTCGCTTCGGCATTGTAATTACAGGCCGAGTCATTTGTGCAGCCCGCTGTACCACAACTGGTGTATTCACATGTACCATCATTGTAAATCGCCTCTGCATCATAATTGCATGCCTCTGCCTCTGTACAGCCAAGGCATGAAGCATATTCACATGAACCATCATCCTCCGTCGCCGAGGCGTCATAATTGCAAGCGAATGAGTCCATACATCCAGAAGCCTCTTCCTCAGAAGCTGGAAAAAATGTACCCTCACCACAGAAAGTATAGGTACCTAAAATTTCATTCACCCCTAAGCCCATTCCAAATATTTGCACATTGACTGTTGCACAGATTTCTCCGCCCGTTGGAATGCTCAATTGCATGAACATCGTGCGCATTGTTTCTGAATCAGGCAATCCATTGGAGGCATCCGATAACGTATACCATGCAGAGCCCGTCGAGTCATCAATCAAAATGTCGGTGCCCGACAGAGGGCTGACCGCATCAAAATGAGCCACTAAAGGCGAGTCCCCTTCAACAATCGACACGGCTGCTTGGTCTCCTTCAGGTTGACTTTCAATTCCGATGGTGATCCAACTATCGCCCAGCAATGTTGGGAAAAATGAATAAAAAGCCGGATTGATCGCACTCGCTACTGTTCCGCCAAATTCATCGTTATAAAACCCATCTGTTGTTGTGAGAATGAGCGGTGAATCCGCTCCTCCAGAAATTGAACTCAGCTTGTCTTCTGGGTTCACCATATCAACATACAAACGGTAGGTCGTGTGTCCTTCAACAATATCTACAGCGTGCTCTGCAACAGTCACTGTGTAGGCTTGACCAATTGAGGTAAAGGGAATCAAAAACAGAACTAAAATTGAGAGTAAAGAGCTCAAGTGCTTCATGGCAGACGTTTAGGAAAGACGTTGTTAATCGGAGCAATTTACATTCGAAATGAGATATATCGGCAGTCTCACCCTCCAATCTTTGACCAATTCTATATCAACAAGAATGGATCAAGCTTTACCTGATCCATTCTCATTGCTCCAACCGCATTATGGGGAATTCACTTCCTTTATTGAATCCAATATTACCGGTGAACAAATACTTTTTCACTAGCATCCCACTCCCCTGAAAGTACGACCACATGGTACATGCCGCTCATCCACCGGGAACAATCGACCTGAAGGCGATTGGTTCCTGCAGCTATTGTTTTCGTGTAAACCAAACGACCTGCGGCGTCATGAATGTGAACCGAGGCTTGCATTGCATGGTGACCAATGTCAATCGTTAGATTCGAAACAACAGGATTCGGAAACAATGAAAGGTCTATCAACATGGATTCTTCCACTCCAACAATCGTCTCGACAACGATTTCAAAAGAGGTTACGGAACATCCATTTTCATCGTTTACGGCAACCTGATATGTCCCTCCCTCCAAGTTATCTATATCTTCTGAAGCACTGGTGAAGCTTCCGTCCAGCTGTGTCCAGGCAAATTCATACGCTTCTGTACCTCCCGTAACTGTGATCGCAATGGCTCCCTGATTCAATCCCTGTTCCGTTCCAACAACATTGTCCAAAAGAACAAGAAGAGGCTCAGGCTCCATTACTTCAAACAATACAGTCGTAAAGCACCCCGCGGCGTCAACGACCTCAACGGCATATTCCCCCGCCAACAAACCGACGAATACACCATCAGATTGAGGTGCTCCGTCTGGGAGCAACACAAAGGTCAACAACGAGTCATTAGGATAAGCTCCTATAGCAGAGACCAGCACAGCCCCATCCTCAGTCCCGTTACACGTTGCATCAGTCACCTCAAATGAAGCTTCCAATGTGCAGTACGCACATGATCCGTCATCGTCTGTTGCTGTTGGATCAAAGTTCAAGGCATCAAAGTCAGTACAGCCTTCAATTTCAAATGCATCGCAAATACCATCCAAATCAGCATCTTCGAGACAATTGCCATCGCAGTCGTAATTGGATGCTGCGTATTCACACGACCCATCTTCTTCTGTGGCTTCTAAACTGTAGTTGCAAGCTTCCAAATCTGTACAACCCTCTACTTCTAAAGCATCACAAATACCGTCATCATCTGTGTCGTTTAAGCAGAGTCCGAGACAATCGTATCCAAAGTCTGCAAAGATGCACGACTCATCTTCATCTGTTGCATCTAAAGCGTAGTTACATGCTGTAGCGTCTGTGCACCCCGGGATTTCAAACACATCACAAACACCGTCTTCATCGATGTCAGCCAAGCACTCTCCATCACAATTATACCCCTCCGAGGCATAGGTGCATGAGAAGTCTGGTGTATTGGCCAATGCGTTAAAATCGCAAGACAATTCATCCAAGCAACCAAAGACAATCGCGATACAGGACCCGTCTTCGTATTCCACCAGGGGATCATAGTTAAAGGCGGTGTCATCCGTGCAACCACATGTGTTTTGCCCGCTATTTGCATTGGTCCATTCTGTGCCTTCAAACGAAAAATGATGCAAACTCGAGTTGCTATTGTCTCCATTTTCAAAAACCTGGACATGCAATTGACCTGAAAGCGTTCCATCCGTTGTGACTTGACCGATCAATACACGCAAGTCGTCTCCAGCGATGCCATTTGAACCTCCGTTTAGAATAAACCAAGACCCGCCAACCGGGTCATCCATGACGATATCCGATCCATCTTCAAACGCAGCACTCCAGCCTAGGTCACCGGATGCACCCAAAGCATTCACAAGATTTTCTCCTGCCATTGCAGGACCATCTAAACCAATGGTCACCCAACTGTCAAATGCCAAATCAGGGAACAGCCCCACGAGTTCAGCATTGAGATTTTGAGGTAGCAAGGAACCATTGTCGTCCTGGTGGAAAGTTGACGATGTCCCCAAGGTCAAGGTGTCGACGTCATTCCCATATACCGAGGAAACGAAATCTTCAGAAGTCTCGGTGGTCACATACAATCGATACGTGATCATCCCCTCGAGGTTTCCCGTTGCATGAACCGCGACTGTATCTATTTCAAGTCCGAATACAGGCACCTCTATCTCTGAGCATGAACAAAAATCACACGTACCATCGTCATCAGTAGCCAACAGATTGAAGTTGCATGCATTTTCGACTGTGCAACCCTCGATTTCAAAGAGATCACATACCCCATCACCATCGGCATCTTGAATGCAGCTTCCTTCACACGTGAACCAGTCTTCCGGATACGTGCACGAACCATCCTCATTGGTTACTGATTCTGTATAGTTGCATGCCAAAGGGTCTGCACATCCGTATGTGGCCAATGTCACGATGAGAGTTTGTACAAACACAGATGTGTTCCCACACTGATCGGAAGTCGTGTAGGTGCGCTCTAACGTTTGAACGGATGCCTCTTCTGAGAGCAATACATCCAATGAGCTCCAGCTTGCATTGCCATCGCAGGCGTCTTGAATCACTGCAAAAGGTTCTGGAATGCTTTCGTCCTCTTGCTCATTGACTTGAATCAATGCCTCAGGCAAAACAACAAACTCGGGAGCTAGTGTGTCCATTACAGAAATCATTTGAACTGCGCTAGCAGTATTGCCTGCGTCATCAGTCGCAATGAATGTTCGCGTACAGAGATAGTTGAATGGAGGACAATCCAGAACAAATTCAATTGGGCCGTCAACAAACATCACTTGAACATTGTCGTCACATGCATCTTCGGCAATGGCCATAGTCGTTGGCATGCTTTGGTCGCATTGGATGACTGAATCCGCTGGTACTGACGTGAAGAAAGGCGGAATCACATCCAAAACACACGGGTCTACCGTGAAATCACATGAGCCGTCATCATCCGTTGCCAAGGCATTGAAATTGTTCGCCAACGCATCGGTACACCCCGCAATTTCAAATTCATCGCAGATGCCATCACCATCTAGGTCAGACAAACAGCTGCCTTCACAACTGTAACCAGACTCGGGAAAAGAGCAATTATCAAATGTTGGTGCCCCACAAGCATCTTGCAAGCCAATCACCTTATTCAAGTCATTATTGATTCCGTCTCCATGGATGAAGAATTGGACAAACATCTGACCACTAAGATTTCCTGCGGTCGTGAATTGCCCCAAAAGAACACGAAGATCATCCCCAGCGATACCGTTGGTTGCACCATTGAGAATGTACCATAAGCCGCCCAAGTCATCTGAAATTTCAATGGATCCTCCATTTTCAAAAGGCATGACCCAGGGTTCATTGCCTTCCAAGACACTCACTCCCAATTCGCCTTCCGCACCATTTGCAGACTGATCCAAGCCAATGGTAACCCACGAATCATGCGCTAAGGAAGGGATAAACGGAAATACCAAAGGATTGCTGTTTTCTGCCAACGGCCCTCCTGCTGGACTTTGAAAAAATGAGGACGTTGAATGAACCAATGTTGAGAATTCCTCGTCTCCAGCTACAGCACTCACAAAGTCATCTTCGTTCTCACAGAGTGCATACACACGGTATGTGGTCATTCCACTGAGATCCACTTCACCGACCATGCCTTCATGCACGGTGATAGGTTCAATTTGTAAACAATACGCTTCGTAAGGAACATAATTGCATGCATCGATATCGTTGCATTGGGATGGATACGTGCAGGTACCGTTGTTGTCTGTAGCGTTTGAGTCATAATTCAAGGCGACCTCGTCCGTGCAGCCCAAAACCTCCAATTCGTTGCAAACACCATCACTATCGTTATCCCCCAAACAGTCTCCTTCACAGTCATAATAAGGCTCTACAAAAATGCACGATGCATTGTCCTCCAAAGTGTATGTTTCATCAAAATTACATGCCAACTCAATCATGCAACCGGCACAACTTGTAAACTCGCATGACCCGTCATTTTCATTGGCCAAAACATTGAAGTTGCAAGCGATGGCATTCAAACATCCAGCAATAGAATACAGGCAAGTCCCATCGTCCTCGGTTGCTTCGTTGTTGAAATTGTTTGCCAATGCATCCGTGCATCCAGCGACTTCATCTCCGTCACAAATGCCATCCAAGTCCTCATCAAGAAGACAGTTTCCTTCGCAATCCAAACCATTTTCAGCGTAAACACAAGAAGAGACATCTGAGATGGTTGCTGTATCGTCATAATTACATGCGAATGTATCCAAACACCCTACGCACGACGCAAAGTCACACGATCCATCGGGGATATTGGCCAATACGTTGAAATTACACGCCAAGGGATTCAAACAACCTCCTATTTCACACGTACCGTCATCAATGAGAGCCGTAGGGTCAAAATTATCGGCACTCGCATCCATGCAACCTGCACAAGAGACAAAATCACATGTTCCATCTTCATAATCCGCATCAGGGCTGTAGTTACACGCTGCTTCCAAAGTACACCCTCCTTCCTCGCAGCTGAAATAATCACAGGTTCCATCGTTGTAAATAGCATCCGGATCAAAGTTGCAAGCCGTTGAGTCCGTGCATCCCAAACATTCTATGAAGCTGCAGGAGCCATCATCTATTGTGGCCGATTCATCGTAGTTGCACGCAAAAACATCGGTACAACCTACGCATGATTCATATTCACAGGTTCCGTCATCTTCCGATGCAAAAGCATCATAATTGCAAGCTTCGGAATCTGTACAACCAGGTGCCATTGTTGAGAAGTCTACATCCCAAACCTCTGTGCCAGAAAAACCTTGGTGCACCTGCTCCGAATCCGATGATCCTACAGCAGGGATGACTTGAATATTGAGCAGGCCAGAAGGCAACGAAGCCGACGTAATCTGCATAATCAACACGCGCAGGTCATCGCCAGCGTAGCCATTGATCATACCGCTCAACAAAAACCATGCTCCTCCCGCTTCATCAGTCAAGGAAACACTCATTCCACTGCTCTCCCCATTTGCAGAGAAATTAGCCATAAAGGGCTGATCAGGACTTTCCAATGCTGAAATGTCCATTTCTCCTGCTCCCGCAGCCTGGTCCAATCCTATGGTAATCCAACTATCGTATGCCGCTTCCGGAAAATAATTGAGAATCAACGGATTGATACCACCCCCAGTTGAGCCACTCGCAAAAGGAGAATTGAACATCGGACTATCGACCTCAACCATGAGCGGAGATCCTTGACCACCATAAACAGCAGATACAAAGTCGTCGGGATGGGTGCACTCTACATAAAAACGATAAGTGGTCTGGCCTTCCAATTCTGCTAGCCCAGTCACACCATCATGAACCATGTATTCCTCAATCAGCAATTGTGACGATTGAGCATGTAATCCTATGGTTGACAGCATACATGCCGTAAAACCAATCAGACGTAGGGTAGAAATAGAAGGGAAAACCATATTTGAAGAATGCATGAACTGTAGATATTCTGCATCCTATACGCATTTTGGGCTCCTTCGGTTTCAAGTAGGTACAAAAAAAGGGGCCGAAGCCCCTTTTTCAAGTTATTGAATCGATAACGATATCCTTACTGCTTCAGTAATTGCAATTGGTTAATCATCAATCCGGCGCGAACCTGCAACTGATACACTCCATTCGCAACGCCTGTCAAGTCCATTGTTACGCGATTGCTTCCCGTTTGGTTCACAAAAACTTGTGAAGTTACCATGCGGCCTTGCCCGTCAAAGATCGAGACATCCAGATCCTGACCTTGTGCACCAGCCCATTCCAATTGGAAAGCACCATTGCTCGGGTTTGGACTAACAGACAAGCTGCTCAAGAAGCCCAACTCATCAATTCCAACAGGAACACCAAAGGTGCCTTCTACAGAACAGCCATTCATATCCGTAATGGTTACCGTGTATTCGCCAGCTACAATTCCAGTCAAGTCTTCATCTGCACTGGTGAATGCATCAGGTCCAGACCAAGCAAACATGTTTCCGCCATTTCCACCAGCAACATCAATGTCCAACGCGCCATCACCAGCACCTGTGTCATTGGTAATTGCACCCGTAACCGTCAATTCATCTGGCTCATTGATTGTAGCCTCAACGGATGCTTGACAACCATTTGAATCTTGAACGTAGTAAGAGTAAATACCTGGAGTCAAGTCGATGTAAATCGGAGAAGAGCCGAAATCTGTACCGTCAGCACTGTACTCGTATAAATTCGTACCACCCGCTCCTGAGATTTCAACTGAACCATTGGTGTCTCCAAAACAAGTCACATCCTCTGATGAAGCCGATGCGATTAATTCAGTAGCATCTCCAACTGTAGCCACAACTTCCGCTTGACAGTCTTCAACATCTGTTGCAAGGATGACATAATCACCAGGCAACAAATCACCAAACAACGTAACATCGCTTGACTCACCTTCATTGAAAGAGAACGTTAAGCCTCCATTTCCACCATCCGCATTGAAGGATACCATACCATTTTGGTCACCGAAACACAGAATATCCGTAACACTCGCATCAATGACAATGGGATCAGGAGCACCTACCGTGTATTCTACGGTTGATGCACCGATGCATCCGTTGACATCCATGGCATAGATGGTATACGTACCACCGAGAACGTAAAGCACATTGCCGGGAGCGTAATTCACACCATCTGTGCTAAACTCCATGCTCTGTTGAGTACCCGCACCGCCCAAAGTCAAGACAACAATCTGTCCGTCTTCTGAATCAGCACATGTCGCATCCAAAATGTTGCTCTGGCCACCGGCCACTGTTACGCTCAATTGTTGAGGATTCGCCACGCTGATGGCGATGCTTTGTGCAGTGCACCCATTTGCATCTTGTGCATATACTGTGTACAGACCGGCAGCCAATCCATCAAAGTACAAATCAGACGCCGTTTCACTGAAGTTCGGTGTGAGACTGAACGTGTAATCGCCAGCGCCGCCTGCAGCCTCTCCTGAAATGACTGCGTCATTATCTCCGGCACAGCTTACAGACTCTGTCAACGAAGCCGTTAATGTGATCGCTTCTGGAACAGCCATTTCAACATCCACTGAAGCGATACAACCCGCACCATCCATCGCGTTTACAGTGTACACGCCGCCAACCAGACCGTTAAAAGTTCCAACCGCCAAAGTCGGATCATTTTCACCAATCCCGAAAGTCACACCCAGTTGACCTCCTGTTGCAGAAACGATGATCATACCGTCACTCACTCCTGGACAAGAATTACCGATAACCTCATCGAGGGTCAATGTCAAGGCGCAAGGAAACAAGCATGTCTCTCCGGCTTCTGTCGCATCAGGATTGTAGTTTGTTGCTTCCGGATCCATGCAACCGAAAATTGCACCTGCACTTGAGCTAAAAGGAATGCCTTCGTAAAGCGTAGACGAACTTTGCTCACCATTCAAGAAAACCTGCACGTTGAACGAACCGGTAAAACTTCCAGATGTTGTCAATTGTGCGAGAAGAACTTTGAAGTCTGGACCAGCTTGAGCTTGCGTGTCTCCAAATAGTGTAAACCAAGAGCCTCCGTTTGCAGAATTCACTACGAAATCACCGCCTGTTTCAAAAACGTTTACGGCATCATCGATTCCAACTGAGTTGGGTTGCCCCGTTACTTCAGTAGAGTTCGAGACACCGAGTGTAATCCACGAGTCAAATTCAGCTTCTGCTGAAAACGCAAAAAACGCTGGATTGATGCTCCATCCTGTTGATGCTCCAAAATCTGACTGAAAAAAACCGTCAACTGAAGTCAACGAAAGTGGAGATGAGACATCCCCATATACCGCAGATATCTCATCCAATTCATTGGTCAACACAGCATAGACGCGGTATGTTGTCAAACCGTCCAAAGCAGGTATTTCAATTCCGTCATGCTCCGCATAGACCTCGGATACAATCTCGATTAATTGACTAGATCCGCTGATGGCTATTAAACAGGCAGCGGCACTTAGTAAAAGTTGTTTCATTCGAATGATAATTAGTCGTGAATATCAGTTTGTTCAAATATAGTCCTCTGAAACATTTCTTTCGAATCTCGCAACGAGATTTTAATGAACGATATACACGGGTATTTGTGAACAAAAGAAAAGGGAGGAGACTTGCGTCCCCTCCCTTGCTAAAGCCCGGAATATGATGTCAATTCTTGATAACCAACTGAGCCGGGAAAGTGGCATCACCATTCAAAACCAACATGTAAGATCCTGAAGGCAATTCAGACGTTGACATCTGAACAACCGCTGCACCCAATACGACTGGTGTTGAACGGATCATCCGTCCCGTCATATCATACAACTCCAATTGAAGCGTTCCTTGCTGATCGCTGTTTAAAGTAATGTTCAACTCCTGGTCAAATGGATTGGGATAAACAACCAGCGCATTGCCCAACCACTCGTCAACATTGACTACGCAAGTTGTGCATTTATTGTAACAGACTGCTTCTAATATTTCTGGCTCGCCACTGCGTTCATGAATTCGGTTATATGCACCGAAACCATTTGCCAAACCACAACCGTCAGACTCAAAGTTACCCAGTTCATTGCCTTCAGCATCCACATTGGCTCCAGACTCTTCCAAATAGTCAATGCCATTATCTCCTGTTGACGGGTCCCCGTTGACAAATTTGTAAAGAACCGTTGTCCCCCCGCTCACATTGACTGTGACTTCATACACCCCATCAGCGTCGTCATCTGTCATTTGCATTCCGCCTGCTTGCCAGTTTGGCGACGTGAAATTCCCAATCACCCAAACACCATTGGCATTCACCTCCTCTTCTGACATGTCCACACGGAACGTCATGTCTGCCGGATCTGGATTTTCAACGCAAGTCAATTCACATGAATTGTAACACACTTCATAAACGAGGGCATCACTGCCAACCGATATCGCACGATTGTCACTGCCTTCAGCAGCACAGTCTCCTACAATCAATTCGTTGTCTACGTTGCCATCGCCATTGCCACTCCAGTCATTTCCGTTGATAAACTTGAACTCATAGTCCCCAGGCGCCATGCCCAAGGTGAGCTCCCAAATGCCATCACCATCATCATCGTTTAATGGAGTTGCATTGGCCGACCACCCTTGGAAAGAACCCGCTACGTGCACGCCATTAACTGAAACCGTTTCCTGTGTCGTCATGTCAACACGAAGCGTAACCTCTGTTGGAGAAACACACGTTCCACATGCATTGTAACATGGAGCAGCACCCGTACCTGCATCGCCATACAACACCTCATTTTGACTCATCAGCATGAATGAGCGGTTTCCAAACCCATCTGAACACGCTTCATCATCAACGTTTTCATTCGGATTCGTCCAAGAATTTCCATTGATAAATTTGAAAAGAATGGCGTTACCAAGTCCCGTTGTGTCAAAAGACACGACTGTTTCCCAAATGCCATCCTCATCATTGTCTTGTAAAGGCGTCGTTGCTGGGTCCCAATTTTGGAAATCACCCGCTACGTGGACACCATTGGGAGAGATTGCAGCTTCAACACTCATATCTACTCGCAAACGCACACTGT
The DNA here is from genome assembly GCA_913041135.1 of uncultured Flavobacteriales bacterium. Classification (GTDB taxonomy): domain Bacteria; phylum Bacteroidota; class Bacteroidia; order Flavobacteriales_D; family Sanyastnellaceae; genus UA16. Next base: position 8,285 of record CAJWIF010000014.1, on the reverse strand, counting down.
TCATACCGCAGGCCGCACAGTTTGCAAAACAAACGAACATAGAAGCTTCTGTTTCTGACTCCGCAACATCTAAAAATCGATTGTCGTTTCCTGAGATTTCGACTTGGCACGTCGGAGGCACATCTTCTGCGTAATCCCAAGCAGGACCATTGAGAAATTTAAATTCGAGCATTCCGGGCTGGACATCCAACGTGACTTCATATACACTGTCCATGTCGTCATCAGCAAGTGGAGTTGCAACAGGGTCCCATCCTTGAAAACTACCTGCGATGTAAACACCATCCGCTGAAACAGTTTCATTGGACATGTCGACTTGAAAGGTCACAGGAACGAGGACTTGAGCACTCAACCATGTTGCCATGACGAGAAATGCTCCGAGGGTCAAGAGGTGCTTCATGCAATAATTTATTTTAGAATTTGCATGCAAAGTACACGTTCCTAAACTTTTGAAAGCATGACAAAACAAGCACTTATTCACCATGGCCTCGTTTCACCTTGAAATCCGCCTGCCATTTCCTTCAAAAACTGGACTTATTCAGGCTTACCCAAACCCAATTTTTTCAAAATCTCAATCCAAGATTCTGGCCAAGTCGTGGAGCAACGATTCACATGGTCATAGGAGACCATCACGGTTTGGGCTTTTGAAGCCAACTTCCACTCTCCTCTTCGCTTCACATAGACTTCGTAGGCAGCCACCATGCTTTTGGAACCGATGGAGTCAATCCACGTTACAATCTCAACCTCGTCATTCATCGCTATGGGGCGCATGTAATCAATCTCGTGACGCGCCACCACCATGCCGGCATCATTCCAATTCCACTCTCTTCCGACAAACCCTTCAAACAAATGAATGCGGCACTGTTCAAAATAAGTAGGATACACGGCGTTATTGACAATACCTACAGCGTCGATATCGGCAAAGCGAATTTCGGGTCGGTAGCGTTGGAAAGATTGGAATGCACTCAAATTCATGCGGCAAAAGTACCGCCGCTTAACTTCGCATCATGAACCTCAAGAAAACAATTGCTCTTTCTCTCCTTTTTATTTTGCTCCTCGGGTCAATATGGAACCTCATTTCCCACCCAAGTGCTGTTTGTTGGTTCGCAAATTCACTGTGCGTTCTGGTGACGGGTTTGAGTGTAGCGGTCTCTGAACGTCGCGGTATGGACATCTCGTTCTTCACCATTCTCGTCTTTGCACTCTGTGTTGTGTCATTGGCCATTGCTTGGGGCCAGTGGTTTGTACTCGGAACTGGAGCTGCTGAGGCGATGATTGTCCCCCTTGGATCCGCATGCATTTGGTTATTCCGACCCTTTTCAAAGAAAAAACTATCCGGAAACTCTTGAAAAAGCAATCAGAACCTGTTGAATCCTTTGATTTTATTCGTCCTTTTCAACAATTGGCTTCGGTTTATCAACGAATTGCCCCTAAACCCCCCACACCCCTTGCTACCGTTGAATTCTCACCTATATATTTGGAGGAGTTGAAAATCATTTTAAAATCTAGTTACCATGAACAAAGCAGAATTGGTTGATGCAATGGCAGAAGGCGCCGGCATCTCAAAAGCAGACGCTAAGCGATCATTGGATGCGTTCGTTGACGCAACTTCCGGTGCGTTGAGCAAAGGAGACCGAGTTTCTCTCGTAGGATTCGGTTCATTCTCAGTTACACATCGCGCTTCACGTAAAGGCCGTAACCCACAAACGGGTAAGGAAATTACAATCGCAGCAAAGAATGTGATCAAATTCAAGGCAGGAGCTGACTTGAATTCAAAAATGTAATTGCTCTTTAGCAATAAATGAAAGGCCCCTCGTTCATTCGAGGGGCCTTTTTCATTCTGTCGAATTCCATTTAATCTGATGAAAAGCGATTCCGATATCCGGTATGAAACGTTGCTTCCTTTCTTAAGCGAGGAGCGAATCCAACGGTTTGAAGCTGTACTGAAAGGAAGAACCCGACATCTAAGCGTCGTACTCGAAAACATCTATCAATCAAGAAACGCCAGTGCCGTGATGAGAAGTTGCGATGGCATGGGGATTCAGGACGTCCATTTGATTGAAAACATCAATCCGTGGGTATACAATCGAGGGGTATCCAAAGGAACTCCAAGTTGGCTCACCTTGCATCGTTACAGGCAACAGACTGACCCCACAGAAACCTGCATCCAAAACCTGAGAGATCGCGGCTATCGCATTGCAGTCACCTCTCCCCATGTCGATGGGTTTCATGTAGACGATGTCCCGATCGAAGAACCGCTAGCATTGGTCATGGGCACGGAATGGAAGGGTGTTTCTGACCGCATGCTGCAGCAAGCCGATTACCATGTGGCCATTCCAATGTACGGATTTGCTGAATCGCTTAACATTAGTGTTGCCGCAGCCATTGCCCTGTATGAATTAAGCAAACGTTGCCGGGAACTGCCGGAACAAACTTGGGGGTTGTCCGAAACAGAGAAAAATACCTTGCGCGGAGACTGGGCGATGCATACGGTTCGGAAATCTGAATTGATTTTAAAACAGCTTGGAGTTTCTCCAGAAACTGGACGCCCCCATTCTCTGAAGAAATGACCTTGTATTTTACAGTTCCATGGCGACTTTTGCTCGCTGATGAAAACTGAACGCCCTCTTCATAACGATTATGCAAGTTTGCTGCGCATGGCCATCCCCATCTCTCTGGGGTCTTTGGTACAGTTCTTCGTGGTCCTAACGGACAACTTCTTTCTTGCTCGACTCAATGAAGATGCCATCAATGGCGCAGGAAATGCAGGACTGGTGTATCTCACGCTCCAGATGCTCGCAGTAGGAAGTAGCGCCGCCCTTCAAATTTCCATTGCCAAGCGTTTGGGCGAAGGTCGCCGTGATCTTGCGCTGAGCACTTTTCGTTCGGGCCTCGTATTTCATGGAGCACTCGGAATCGCACTGATGGCCATAGCTACCATTCTGAATCAAGGCATACTAGGAAGCACCATAGCAAGTGATTCAGTGCGCAATGTCTTTGAGCCTTTTCTTTCTGTTCGAACGTGGGGCTTCATCCCATTCTCTCTGATGTTAGCGTTCAATGCGCTCTACACGGGGACCGCCCGCACCTTACCCATTTTGATCATCTCGGGGACGACCGCATTCGTCAACATCATCCTGGATGCCGGCTGGGTTGAAGGATGGTGGGGAATGACGGCGATGGGCGCTCAAGGCGCTGCATGGGCTTCCTTTGTAGCTGAGTTGTGCGGATGCGTTATGGCCATTTGTATGACTGCATGGGTCATTAACGATGCGTATCGCCCTTGGATTTGGCTGCAACGAAGCAATCTCATTGCGCTATGGAAACTCGCCTACCCCTTGATGGCACAATTCATTGTGACTGTTGGCACATGGACCGCTTTTTTCTTTTTTGTGGAAAAGGTGGGAGGCATGGAATTGAAAGTATCCCACGTTGCACGGAACTTATTCATGCTTGGTTTTGTGGTGGCCCAGGGCATGCAGCAAACGACGAGAACGTATGTGAGCGGCATGATTGGAGAAGGCCGCTCTGCTGAATTAAAAGTCACATTGCGACGTATTGTCCTTCTGAATTTTGGAGGCATTCTGCTGCTATGCCACGGCTTTATTCTGTATCCCGAAACGCTTGCTAGCATGTTTTTCGATGATGGCGAAGGCTTCCATGCCATGACCCGAACATTCAAAGTTGTCTTTGTCGCAGTGCTTTTGGAATCACTTTCCGGCGTTTTTCTTTCAACCATTCAAGGCATGGGCTCCACGGTTCAAGCATTCTGGGTGGAATTGGTTACCGTTACGCTTTATCTCATCGTCGCGGCCAGCATGACCCTCTGGTGGCCACAACCTATCTGGGTTATTTGGCGGGTTGAATGGGTCTATTTTTCATGCATCGGACTGGGGAGTTGGTGGTTCTTGCGCCAAGCGACATGGATGAATCCAAAGAATGGTTGAAATTTGATCCGACATGGCAACATTCCCAACAACACCTCTCGACCGACCGTTGCGCATTGCTTTTTTGGGAACCCCCGAATTTGCAGCTGTATGTTTAGAGGCATTGACCGCTTCATCTCACGAGGTAGTCGGTGTTGTAACGGCTCCTGATCGACCTGCGGGTCGGGGGCACCGGATGCACGCTTCTGCAGTGAAAACGATAGCGCAGAAGCAGGAACTGCCCGTGCTGCAACCAACCAACTTAAAGGCGCCTGAATTCATTGAAGCTTACGCAAATTGGCATGTCGACGTTGCCATCGTGGTTGCTTTTCGCATGCTTCCCGAAATTGTATGGAACTCACCTCCGTTCGGAACCATCAACCTCCACGCTTCCTTACTTCCGAACTTGCGCGGTGCAGCTCCCATACACCGCGCCATCATGGCGGGGTTAAAAGAAACAGGAGTGACTACATTTTCACTTGAACACGCAATCGATACCGGAGATGTCCTGTTGCAGAACGCAACAGATATCGCCCCCAATGAAACCACCGGAGCACTGCATGATCGATTGGCCGACTTAGGAAAGGCATTGATCGTTCAAACGTTGGACACATTGGTTGCAGGTAATCTTGCTGGTGTTCCACAGAATCCGACTCACTCCACAACGTCCATTCTTGAGGCCCCTAAACTTTTTAAAGCGGATTGTAAAATTGATTGGAACCTCCCATGTCAAACGCTTCTCAATCACATTCGGGGGTTGGCTCCCTTTCCAAAAGCGTGGTGCCCTAGCCCATGGGGAGACTTGAAAATACTTGAGGCAAAAGAGTTCAACCAACTTGATTTAAGTAGTTTAGATGGAAAAGCTATTGCGCACCAACACAAATTAGTTGTTGCATGTCAAGACGGATGGATTGAAATTTTACACCTCATTGCTCCAGGGAAACGTCCTATGTCTGGATCAGAATGGCTGAATGGTCTGGGAGATCGGGAACCCGGAATTTGGGGACCTCAGCCTGAATAACAGCTCCTTGAACCTAAGCACCAAAGGCTTCCATCAACACGTCCAATAGATTATTTGCAGAGCGCGTGATCGGTGTTCCAGGGCCAAAAACCCCAACAACACCCTGCTGATACAACGTTTCGTGATCTTGTGCGGGAATGACCCCACCCACAACCACTAAAATATCAGCTCTTCCCTTCTCATTCAAAGCGTGAATCAAATCGGGGACCAATGTCTTGTGACCGCCCGCCAAGGTGCTAATCCCAACGACATGAACGTCGTGGTCTACAGCCTGCTGCGCGACCTCTTCAGGAGTTTGAAACAATGGACCTAAGTCCACATCAAATCCTAAATCAGCAAAAGAAGAAGCAACAACTTTGGCTCCGCGATCGTGGCCATCCTGCCCCATTTTCGCGACCAATATGCGGGGTTGACGTCCCACTTTCTTGGCAAAGCGCTCCGTGCGATCGACCACACCCTTGAATTCAGCTTGACCTTCCATTGCACGCGAAAAGATACCGCTCACTTTTCTAGATTGAGGTTGATACCTGCCAAAAACATCTTCCAAAGCCGAACTCATTTCTCCAAGTGTCGCTCGGACTCGTGCTGCATCAATAGCCGCTGCAAGCAAATTCCCTTTGGTTTTGGCGCATTGCCGAAGTGCGGACAAAGCCTCCTCAACCTCCGCTGCACTGCGCTCCAATTTCAGTTGTTCCAATCGATCAACTTGTTCATCGCGCACCACTTCTTGATCTATGCTCAGGACTTCCAATTCGGATGCATCGTCAACTTCAAACAAATTGACGCCTATGATTCGGTCAATCCCGCGATCGATTCGCGCCTGCTTAGAAGCGGCAGCTTCCTCAATGCGAAGCTTAGGGAGACCTTGCTCTATCGCCACTGCCATACCACCGGCCAATTCAATCTCACCCATCAATTGACGCGCCTCTTGGATCATTTGATCTGTGAGCTGTTCCATCCAACGTGATCCTGCCCAAGGATCAACCGCTTGTGTCAAGCCGGCTTCATTTTGCAAGAACAACTGCGTATTGCGGGCAATCCGTGCTGATGCTGCTGTAGGCAAAGCAATGGCTTCATCCATGGAGTTGGTATGCAGCGATTGTGTACCCCCAAAAACAGCCGCCAGCGCTTCAAGCGATGTGCGTGCCACATTGTTCCATGGATCTTGTGCTGTCAGGGACCAACCGCTCGTCTGCGTGTGGGTGCGAAGGGCCAACGACTTGGGATTTTCTGCGCCCAGCTGCTGCATGGATTCTGCCCAAATCAATCGTGCCGCTCGCATCTTGGCAATTTCCTTATAATGCTCCATGCCACTCGCCCAAAAGAAACTCAACCGCGGAGCAAAGTCATCGATTTGCAACCCAGCAGCTATGCCTGCCTTCACATATTCTACACCATCGGCAAGCGTATAGGCCAACTCAATTTCTGGAGTCGCTCCAGCTTCTTGCATGTGGTAACCCGAAATGGAAATCGAGTTGAATTTGGGCATACATTCGGAGGTGTATCGAAATATATCCGAAACAATACGCATGGAAGGTTGCGGCGGATATATGTACGTATTTCTTACCATGAACTCCTTCAAAATATCATTTTGAATGGTGCCCTGAAGCTGCGACAATGCCACACCCTGCTCCTCTCCAGCTACTATGTAGAATGCCAAAATGGGCAACACGGCTCCATTCATTGTCATGCTGACCGACATCTTGTCCAAGGGGATTCCCTCAAACAAGCGCTTCATATCCTCAACCGAGTCAATCGCAACTCCCGCCATTCCAACGTCACCCGTTACACGAGGGTGATCACTGTCGTATCCTCTGTGCGTTGCCAAATCAAAAGCCACACTCAAGCCCTTTTGACCTGCAGCGAGGTTCGCTCGATAAAAGGTATTCGATGCTTCGGCGGTCGAAAAACCAGCATATTGCCGAATTGTCCAAGGCCGCGATGCATACATCGTGGCATACGGGCCGCCCAAATATGGAGGCTGGCCTGGGCCAAATCGTTCATGACGAAATGGAACCTTTTGGCGATTTACTTGTACGTTTTCAGGCATCGGAATTGACGTTTTCTACTGCTGTTTCAACGACTAGACCCGATACATACTCCTTCCATGCTTGATCCAGAATGGCATGCGTCCACGATTCTACCACGAAACTGCCTCCCATCGGGTCAAAAACACGGTGCAACCCTGATTCTTCGCGCATGATGTGTTGAACATTTCGCGCCCATCGGAGTCCCTCCGCTGATCCTGCAGCCCCATCATCCAGGATATCATGGGGCAATGTTTCAATCCCGTCCGCGCCCCCAATCACCGCAGCATAAGCTCCAGAGGACTGAGGAATTAAATGATCCTGAATGGTAGTTGGGTCAACAGGGTACTGGCCGTTTATGGCATCAATCCAGACAGGAGTATCCGGAAGTTCGTGATAGGCCAGCCATCGGCTCCAAAACAAGCGCAAAGCGCGTAAACTGGCTATTTCAACCAAAACATGCGTGCCAACCACCCAATTCAAAACAACTTTTTTCGTTGCATGCGCCCTCATATCGTCCACTCCCAAGCCCGTCATAAGCCCATCCAAAGCCCATCCTATGCGAGCCATAACAGCGGCACGTCCCACACCGTTTTTAAGCCAATCAGCCGATGGACATGTCCAAGAACGAAGTGCTGGAAACATCTCGTGCACACGTTTCATGTGCGGCAAAGATTCCACAGCGTTTCCAGAACCCAACCACGAACCCCGCAACTTAGAATCTGCACCGATCACTTTCAAGTCGCGTGCAACGGTCTCTGAGAAACCTCCCACAAGATGCAACGAAATCATTTCCAAGTGTACCCCTTCCAGCATGACTTTGAGCTGTCCAGACGCCTCCATGCGAAGGCCCTCCACACCTTGAATAAGTCCTTGAAGCATGAGGGCGTTGGCCCCTATCCGCTGTTGCAGTTCCCATCCATTGGGAGATTTTTGACTGCCCATCACTTTGGGAGGCAAAAGAGGCCAATCCATTTTCTTTTCCCCACGCAACGGCATCTGCCAGCCCTCCGCGTGCATCGGGTTGACTTCTAAACCTTTGGCTTGTTCAAGCCAGCGTGATTCATCAAAAGAGGCAAACATGTTCCATGGATCATTCTGCATGAACCAAAGGTAAGAAACACGCCACAGCCCTCTGACTTGGGATTCCATTGAAATGGCACAAACGCTATATTCGTTCAATGAATCAGTTACTGGATTGGAAAACGTTTGAATCCGTTCAAATGGAGGTGGGAACAGTCATTCTCGCGACTCCATTTCCTGAGGCAAAGCAACCGGCCATGATTGTCCATGTTGATTTTGGTGATGCTCGAG